>JAGAPM010000255.1 GCA_017623265.1 Lentisphaeria bacterium
CCATCGTCTGCTCAAATGGGATCCCGTGAACAGTTCTTTTGTCCATGGGAAAGATGATCCGGTTCTTGGACAGCTTTTCGTGATCGATGAAGCCTCCATGCTGGATCTGCCGCTGGCTGTGGCTTTGTTCCGCGCCATTCCCACCGGATCCACGGTAGTTATTGTGGGCGACCCTGACCAGCTGCCATCCGTCGGACCCGGCAATGTGTTGAACGATCTGATCGATGCCGATATTTGCCCTGTCACCAAGCTGACAAAGATCTTCCGTCAGGGGGATGGTTCCGGTATCATCCTTGCCGCCCATGCCGTTAATGCCGGAATTAAGCCGGAGCTGACCCGGACTTCCGGTGAGATCCGGGATTTTTACTGGATCGAAAAAGATGAGCCTTCCGAAGCGGCAGATATCATTCTGCGAATGATCACGGATCGGATCCCCGCCCGTTTCGGGTATGATCCGGTGCGGGACGTGCAGCTGCTCTGCCCCATGAACCGGGGCGAATGTGGAACGATTGAGATGAACCGGCGTTTGCAGGAGTTACTGAATCCCGGCGAAAAGCCGCAATTCCAGATCGGTGACCGCATTTTCCGGGAGGGGGACAAAGTTATGCAGATCGCCAATAATTATGATAAAAACGTGTTTAACGGCGATATGGGTTTTTTGATGAAGGTCGATTCCGGGAAGCGGGTGTTTTGGGTGGATTTTGACGGCATCCGTGTGGAATATTCCTTTGACGATGCAGACCAGATCACTCTTGCTTACGCTGTTACGGTCCATAAATCCCAGGGCAGCGAATACCCGGTGGTGGTCATGCCGCTGCTGTCCAGTCATTTTGTTATGCTGCAGCGGAATCTGCTTTATACGGGGATGACCCGTGCAAAAAAACTGATGATTCTGGTCGGTTCCACCAAGGCAGTCTCCATGGCGGTCCGGAATTTTGTGCGGGAACCCCGTCATTCACTTCTTTTTACCAAACTGCAAACCAAGGTGAGATTACCATGAAAGAAAATACCCCCTTTGCCTATACTCCGGTCAATTATACATTCCCTCTGAAAAAGATCGCACCGAAAGCCACGGTTGTTTCCATCGGATCCTGTTTTGCAGTGGATGTGATCGGCAAACTGTTCGGGGCAGGGGTGTATGGCAGACAAAATCCCAACGGGATCCTGTATCATCCTTATGCGATCGCAGAAGCATTGCAGCGGATCGATCTGGACTACACGGCGGACGACTTTTTTGAATTCAATGGTCTCTGGCACAGCTGGCGGCATCATGGTTCTTTTTCAGCGCCGACCTGCAGTGAGATCCTGGAAAAAACAGAACTGGCGCGCAAAAATTTTCTGAAGGCTTTGAAAAAAGCGGATGCCTGTTTTATCACCCTTTCCAGTGCCGTACAGTATTGGCATATTCCCTCCGGCAGATATGTGGCGAATTGCCATAAGGTGCCGGGGAATGAGTTTGAGCGCCGTCTTTCAACAGCGGAGATGTGTTCTGCCGCAACGGTTGCCGCCTGCCGGAAGATCCGGGAGATCAACCCCGCTTGCAAATTGATCTTCACTTTGTCTCCGGTGCGGCATTATCCCGGAGAACTGACCTTGAACGCCATCAGCAAGGCCCGGCTGCTGAACGGGATCTATCATGCGCTGGAAAAATTCGGGAACGCCGCATATTTTCCTGCCTATGAGATTCAACTGGATGAACTGCGTGACTACCGCTATTTTTCGGACGATATGCTTCATCCTGCCGAATCGGCAAAGAAGATTATTCTGGACCGTCTTCTGGAGACCTGTTTTGAACCGGGCGTGCGATCGCTTTATCTGGAAACGGAAGAAAAACGCCGTGCTTCCGCGCACATTCAACTGCATCCGGAAGGAAAATAAAATATGAGTGGGCTCGCCGGATATATCAGAAAGAACGGAAATGCGGATGAAACTCTTCTGCTCCGTATGGCAGATGCCATGCACCAGCGGGGACCGGACGACAGCGGGATCTTTCTCGACCGGAATATCGGGCTTGCTCATACCCGCCTTGCTGTGATCGATCAGACAGAGACGGGCCATCAACCGTTCCAGTCCCCGGACGGCAGATACACACTCGTTTTCAACGGGGAGATCTTTAATGCCGCCGAACTTCGGAAACAGGTTCTCGGCGACTATTCTTTCCGTTCTTATTCGGATACCGAAGTCCTGCTTGCGATGCTCATCAAGTTCGGCTTTTCTGCTGAAACCTTGCAGAAACTCAACGGATTTTTTGCATTCGCGCTCTATGATAAGCGGGAAAAAACTCTGTTTCTCGCTCGGGACCGTTTCGGTGTCAAACCCCTGTTTTACTTTGCCAACGGTGAGGATTTTGCTTTTGCAAGCACGCTGGAAGCCTTGAAACAGACCCCGTTTTTCAACAGGAAGGCGTACCGGAAAGATGCGCTGCTGGATTTTCTCTCGCTTCAATATATTCCCCGGGAAAAAACGATTTATGAAAATGTATTCAAACTGCTGCCGGGGCATACGCTCACATGGAAGAACGGCTCGTTCAGCCTTGACCGCTGGTACACACCGGATTTCCGCGAGAGAAAGATTTCCTATAAAGATGCCTGTTCCGAATTGACAGACCTTGTGACCGCATCCGTCCGGCGGGCATTGACTGCCGATGTCCCGTTGGGTATCTTCCTTTCCGGTGGTTTGGATTCTGCCATTACCGCCGCACTGGCGATACGCCTTGCCGGGCAGAAGCTGCCGCTCTATTCGGTCGGGTTCAGTGATCCGAGATACGATGAACTGGATCATGCCCGTGAAACTGCCGCTTTTCTGATGGAACAATCCGGAAAAAAACTGGAACACCGGACGGTACAGGTGGAAAGTGCGTATGCTCTTGATCTGCTGCGGAATTTGATCCGTCAGTCCGGCGAGCCGTATGCAGATGCTTCACTGCTGCCGTTTTCCCGGTTATGTGCCTTTGCCAAAGAAGATATTTCTGTTGCATTGACCGGGGACGCCGCAGATGAATTTTTCTACGGTTACGACCGTTACCGTGCCATGCGCCTGTTCCGGCTTGCCCGGATCTTTCTGCCGTGCGGCTTATTGCATTTCTTTGTGCCGAAGGGAAAAGGAGAGCGTACTTTTTCCGGCAGAGCGGAACGGTTTCTCCGGATCGCCCGGGTGTCGGATGAACGGAGCCGTTATCTTTCAATTGTGACGCATGATGCCAGAAAATATTTCAAGGATCTGTTTCTGGAAGAATTATACAGTGGAGGAGTCGGAATGCCCGGAGAAGCACCGGATCCCGCAGATTCTGCCGCACGATTTGATTTGCTGACATATTTCCCCGGTGATGTCCTGACAAAATCCGACATCGGTTCCATGAGTGCCGGACTTGAGGTCCGCTCCCCGTTTCTGGATCATCCGGTTGCAGATTTTGCCTTTTCCCTGCCGGCGGACTACAAACTTTGCGGCAGAAAAAGAAAACGCATCCTCGCAGATGCGTTCAAAGATGTTCTGCCACCGGGATTGGCAAGCCGTCCGAAGCGTGGCTTCGGAGTGCCGGTGGGCGAATGGCTCCGGGGTGACTGGCATGATGAAATGAAACGGCTGCTGTTGAATCTTCCGCAGGAGATATTCCGCCGCGATACCATCGCAAGGCTGATCGCCGAACATGACTCCAGACATGCAGATCACACGTATATGCTTTATTCTCTGCTGGTTTATGCGTTGTTCGCCGAGTCGGAAAGCTGAACCGTCAAACTGCCGTCTTCGCTGCGGACTGTGGTATAGATCCTGCCCGGCAGATAATCGGCATAGCCTTTGAGATCAGCTGCCGGATCCGGTTGTCCATAACGGTAAAGCGGTCTCTGTTCCGGCGGAAAATCAATATATGTTTCCATAAACCACTTGGAGAAAGCATTCATTTCATCTTCATCGGCAGCCAACGCCTCGCTCATCAGGGAGGTGTCCATGAGGATGTATGGAATTTTGATGCTGTTGAACTGGGCAACCTGTTTCTGAGTGGGGGTGCCCAGTACGATCAGACCGTCCAGATTGCGCTTGTAGTTCAGCCAGTGACGCAAACTCAATCCGCCGTCAAAGTTCATCCCGATGATCATGCTGTACCCCGCCCGTTCCAGAGCCCGGTTCAGAGGATAGAGGATCCCGCCGTAGGCAAAGGGACTCAGGTTCAATACAAAAACTGCGATCCGGTAGAACCGGGCAGGGCGGATATCCGCCGAAACATAAACCCCTTTTTTGGGGATGGATTCAATGTAATTCAATGATTGCAACCCCTGTAGAGCAGAAAGAACGACCTGTACGCTGACACCGTATTTTTTCGCCAGTGCCCGCATGGAGGGAAGTTTGGATGCCGGACGGTATTCACCGTCAAAGATCCGCTTGATAATGTCATTCGCCACCGTCATGTATTGCGGTGAAAAAACTGACTGATCCGACCGTGCTTTTTCTGCAAAGAACAGCCCGCGTTGAGCAGTGTTTTCCTGCTGCTGGCGCAAACGCTTCGGCACATTTTTCATGATGCGCATTTTTCCTTAGTAGTTGAAAAGAATTCGGGGACTGCTCTTACTCTTACACCAAAATCAGAAAAATGCAAATCTGAAATAAAAAAAACTTTGATTTTTTTCAACGACTTATCTTGACTTTTGGGACTTCTGCATATAGTGTAAATCAAAGTGGTCCCCACCCAGAATTATACCGAAAGGAAAAACGTATGAACTTTACTTGGAAGCATGCGGCGGTTCTTTCTCTTCTGTCCCTGATCCCGTGGAGCGGATCAGCTCAGGTGGAAAAGATTTCCGACGCAATGTACCGGGATAGTCTCAAGCAGTTTCCCATTCAGGAAAAATCGGCGAAAAATCCGTACCTGAAAGACTATCTGAAATCGTTGAATCCCCAAAAAATGGATGAGATGGCATTCGTTACCGCAACCCGCGTAGCAGCCGACCTCAACAAAAATCCCGACTTCAAGGGCAAAGTGGCTTACTATGCCGTCCCTGCCATGAGCGAACTCATGCGCCTTCCGGAGACGTATCCCCTTGATGGCAAAGCGGTTTCTCCTGTCCGGATCATTGCTGCGCAGGATGAATACGAACCCGGCTCCTTCCTTGTCTATCCTCTGGAAGAACTGGGCAAGGTTGAATTCAAACTGACTCCGTTCAAGAACGAAAAGGGCGTGGTCTTCCCCGCCGATCAGCTGGATCTCAAGGTCATCAAGGTCTGGTATCAGAACAAAAACGGCTGGTGGAGCTACTTCGCCGACACCGAACTGAAACTGATCCCGGAACTTCTCCTGAACGATGAAGATCTGATCAAAGTCGATACGGAAAAAGTCGCCAACTATGCACGCCTCACGGAGAAAGACGGTTCCCAGTCCTATTTCTGGCTGACACCGCCACGGGAAGTGGACCACCGTTATGGTGACCCCTCTTACCGCCGCTTCGCATCTTTCCAGTGTATGAAGCCAAATTTCAAGGATGCCGCCACGCTCCAGCCCGTGACCCTGAACAAAGGCGCGTTCAAGCAGTTCTTCCTCACCGTTCAAACGAAGAAAGGACAGGCTCCCGGTCTTTACAAGGGTGCTGTCACAATGGTTCGCAAAGGTGCAGCCATCGGATCGATTCCGGTCACCATCAAGGTGCTGCCCTTTGAATTGCCCCAGCCCGCAGCATATTACGATGTAAACAAGCCGTTCCTCGTTTCCTCTTACAGCTATATCAGCTTTGATATCATCGAATCCCTGAATGGCGGTGACCGGGACCTGACCAAACAGCAGCTTTACAACGTGCTGGAAAATCAGGTAAAGCACAACCAGACCATGCACTGGGTGCGCGGTAACTCCAGTAATTACGAATACTGGTTTACCATCGATGTCATGCGCCGTTGCGGTATGAGAATGGATTACATCATGGGGGGCTTCCCCATCCGGATCGGTGATACTCGCATGGACCGCATTCAGGATGCCAAAATCCAGCGCAAGCTTTACACCGAGAAACTGGGACCCAAGACGAGTATTTTCTTCGGCTACGGCGATGAACCCGGTGCAGGATGGGTGCGTCAGCAACTGGGACTTTTTGAAGATTATCAGCGGGAAGGTATTGACTTCGCCATTGCCGGCGGCGATCAGGTCTTCTATGCCGGTGGTCATACCTACCGTTTCTTCAATACCGCCCGCAATCCGGAAGAAGCTGCTGCCACCCGCAAGTGGAATGATGTCGGCAAAGCATGGGTTGCCTGGTATGCCTGTCAGCACGTCGGGGCAGAAAACCCGGCGTTCAACCGCCGTCAGAACGGTCTTGCGCCCTATCTGGCGAATTACAGCGCTCTGTGTAACTACGCCCACCACTTCGGCCCTTACAACGACCGCTCCGAAACTTACAAGCCTATGGTCTTTGCCTATGGCTGCGGCGATGGCGTGATCGATACCCTCCAGTGGGAAGGATTCCGGGAAGGGATCGACGATATCCGGTATGCCACGCTTCTCAAACGTCTTGCGCTGGAAGCGTGTAACTCCAAAGATATCAAGATCGAATATCAGGGAAGAGCTGCTCTGCAGTTCATGGCGGAGATCGATTCTGAGTCGGTGGATATGAATACCGCCCGTCTGGAAATGATCGCACGCATCCTTGAGCTTAAGAACCTTTTGAAGAAATAATCAGGGAGACAAGATGATTATGAAAAACAGATATTATATGATCCCCTCTCTGGCTGCCCTGACTTCCTGCCTGCTGCTCGGTACAGCATGTCAGGCGGATGCGGAAAAGACCGCACCTGCCAAAGCTCCGGCAGCCCCCGTTGCAGTGCAGAAAAGTGCCTGCACGATCAAACTTTCTGCTCAGACCTCCTTCCGGAAAACGGCGAATGCCCAGCAGAAAGCGATCATGGGCAAACAGCTGACGCCGGAACAGGCAAAAGCAATGCGGGCTTTTGACGAAAAGATCAACACCGTCAACCGCAACCTTATTTGGAAAAAAATGTTCAACGAGGCAGATGCCGAACTGAAAAAACTGCTGGCGGAAAAAGATCAGGAACAGGCACTCCGTTCCAAGATCGTGCTGCTCATGGCAGACAATGTCTCCCGCAAAAACGATCCCGCTCTTCTTCTCAAGGAAGTCGATACCCTTCTCAAGCAGTATGCAAACGTGTTGACTCCGGCTGATAAAGCTGCGCTTTACCGTTATCAGGCAGGTGCTTTTGACAAGCAGAAAAAATACTGCGAAAAGACGAAAGTCCTCTACGCACGTCTCGGTTGCGCTATCACGGAACAGGATGCGGAAAACACTTGCAATGAGCTGATCCAGGCTGTCTGGAACGCCGGAAAACAGGCGGAAGCGGTTGCTCTGGCGAAAGAGTTTGCTGACATGGCTGGCGCAGATAAGAAGAGTGCCCGTATTTCCAAACTGCTCTATTATGCCCGCATGATGAAAGATGCTGCCGTTTGCAAGGATGCGCTTGCTGCTTACAAGAAGGCGGAAAAAGACATCAACAAGATCGCCAACGAAACGATCCAGGTCGCCTCTGCCTTCCGCAACAAATCCATGGATTTCATCCCGGTTCTGCAGGAGATCATTGCCAATCCGGCATATGCCTTCCGTCTGCGCGCCAATGCGCTGGCGGAATACATGAACTCCGGGGCAGCGAAGAAGAAGCCGGCGGAGATCATTGATCTTGCCAACAAGCATCTTTTTACGGTCAAGGACATCCCGCCTGCAGACTACACCTATTTGGTATATAATGTTCTGCTGAACCATGCTGCCCGCACCATGGGACGCCATGATCTGGCGCAACAATATTGCAAGTCTCTCCTTGCATACCCGCAGGTCCAGACTGCTCCAAAAGTGGATGCGGTCAAACGCCTTACCACTTACATGGCGCAGCGCGGTGAATATGCCGAAGCCTTCAAGTTGATCGACAAGGGCTTCACCTTTGACAAACTTGCAGTCACCCAGTATGTGGATCTCTGCCGTCAGTACGCCAATCTGCTGAAATGGCAGGGCAAGTGTGACGAAGCAGTGAAGTTTCTCCGCAGCAAGATCAACGATGCCAACAAGAAACTGATCCTCAAGGAAGTTGCGGTGATCTACACCTACTTCCGCGAACTGGACAAAGCGTATGCCGCCTACATGGAAGCCGGTATGCCGGTGGAGGCCGTGGGCGTTTATGGCGGGATCGAGCCGGAGAAGGCTCAGACTCTTGCACTCAAGATCATTGAAGACGAAAAGAATTACACGGAACAGGTCCGCGGCGCTCTCCTCGTCCACTTCCTCGGGTCCGGCAAAAAGAATGCGGATATCCGCAAAAAATATGCCCCGCTCCTGAAGTATGTGAACGGCTGGAGCCTCCCCGGTACGATGCGTTACGCTGCCACAGCGAAAGATTATGAACGCACTTTTGAAATGATGGAGATCATGAAGCAGCGCAACAGTTTCGTGCTCGACAACATCACGGCACAGATCCTGCTGGAATATTACATCAACTCCGGCAATGTGGCGAAGCTCAAAGAACTGAAAGAACAGCTCCCTGCAAGCCGTGTCTCTGCTGCGAACAAAGTGCGGTTTGACATCGCCATTGATCTCTTTACGGCGATCCGTCAGGACAAAGCCGGTGCGTTCAAGGCGTTCTACAAGAACAGCAAGGTCCCTGCCATGACTCAGAAAGAACGGGCGGATCTGCTTCTTTCTCTTTCCGCTCTGGTTCTGAATGCGAAATTCTTCACGGTCTGCGAAGAGATTTACGACACCTACCTTTCCCTGTATAAGCCCCAGCCCTGCAAGACCTACAACGTCCCGTTCAGCGATAAACCGGTCCTCGGTGTTCATGGCTTCCTTTCTCTGGAAAAAATGCCAGCTCCCCAGTTCATGGATCGCAAGTACGGCGGAAACATGGACTTCCTGGTGACGGACGTTTCCACCGGTGACCGTGGCGGCGCCATCTCCGGCAAGCAGTCCGGCGATACGTACAAGCCTTCCGAACTGCGCATGGTCTGCGACAAGTACGGTCTGCACATGATGTTCAAGGCGTTCGACAGCAAGGCGAAAGACATCGAAGCGGGCATTGTCAGCGCAGGCAGCTTTGAAATGTACTTCGCCCCCGGCGACAATCAGCCGTACTACTGTCCCCTGCCGGATATGAGCAATACTGCAGTCGGTATCTGGAACAGCTCCTACGATCACCGTCAGTGGCGTCAGCTGGACCAGTTCGGCAAAA
Organism: Lentisphaeria bacterium; assembly: GCA_017623265.1. Classification (GTDB taxonomy): domain Bacteria; phylum Verrucomicrobiota; class Lentisphaeria; order Victivallales; family UBA1829; genus SIG77. The sequence continues at coordinate 9,202 of JAGAPM010000255.1, forward strand.
CCAATTTCGATATCAAAACGGAAAAGGTCTATACCGAAGACGGCTACATCGTTTATATGTTTGTCGCGTGGGACAAGTTCTATGACAAACTGCCGGAAAAAGGCGATACCTGGGACTTTGAAAACGTTCACTGGTCCCGCTTCGGCGGCAACTCCTGGAACGGTCTGAAGACGATCCACGGCAGATCCACCTGGGGCAAACTGGCTTTCGATATTTCCGATGACCAGATGCGCCAGATCAAGCGCAACCTGATTATCAAGGCGCGTCAGGCATACCTGAAGGAAAAACGCACTTCCGGCAGATACCACGGTGTCATCGACCGCTGGGCGAACGATAAGTATGTGGGTGACTCCGCCTTCTACAATGAAAAAGTCGCTCCCCTGATTCAGAAACTGGATTCCTATCTGCCCCTCGTGACCGCAAATATGAACGATGAAACGGTGGATACACTCTTCTTTGAAGCAGTCCCCGCCTGGAACGAGATCCGTTACACGATCGAGGATCTCCGCAGAGAATATCTGGAAGAAAAACTTTCCAAGTGACCCTCTGAATAAAAAATGAAACGGGATCAGCCTCTGGGGGTTGATCCCGTTTTTTTATGTCTTGATCAAATATGTGCAGAAAGCGTTTTACCGGATCGCCTGACAGAGGCTCATGACTTTCTGCATCATGGCGTCAAAGGCGGCGGGCGTAAGGGATTGCTGTCCGTCGCATTTCGCATGTGCCGGATCGGTGTGGACTTCGATCATCAAACCGTCTGCACCGGCTGCCACGGCGGCGAGAGAAAGGGATGGAATGAACTCGGTCATGCCGATTGCGTGGCTGGGGTCGATGACAATGGGCAGGTGAGTCAGTTTTTTGAGAACCGGCACTGCGGAAATATCCAGCGTGTTGCGGGTGTATGTCTCAAAGGTACGGATCCCCCGTTCGCAAAGGATCACATCTTCGTTGCCGCCCGCCATGATATATTCTGCACTCATAAGCAGTTCCTGATAGGTACTCATCAACCCCCGCTTGAGCAGAATGGGCTTTTTCAGTTTGCCCAGTTGTTTAAGCAGTTCAAAATTCTGCATATTTCGGGCGCCGACCTGAATGACATCCACGTCATCAAAATATTCCAGCTGGGAAAGATCCATCAACTCGGTGACGATGGGCAGACCGGTGGCTTTCTTTGCTTCCAGCAGCAGTTCGATCCCCGCCCCCTGCATGCCTTGAAAACTGTATGGACTTGTCCGGGGCTTAAACGCTCCGCCACGCAGAAATGAGGCACCGGATTTTTTGACCGCTTCCGCCACACAAAGGATTTGCTCCCGGCTTTCGATGGAGCACGGACCTGCAATCACGGCAAGGCCGCCGCCGCCGATCGGTACCCCGTTTACATCCACTACGGTATCCAGCGGGTGGAATTTCCGGTTGGCGCTCTTGAACGGTTCCTGAACACGCTTGACGTCTTCCACGATCTCCATCTGCATGACCTGACCGATGTCGATCCGGGAGGTATCGCCGATCAGCCCGAGGATCGTCTGGTGCAGCCCTTTGGTGGCGTGAAGGCTTACATTCTGATCTTCCAGCCATTTGCTCAAATCGTTCAGTTGTTGTTCGCTTGCATTCTCTTTCAGAATAATGATCATTTTTTGCCTCAAATGTAGAATGAAATAAAAAATCCCCGCTGCGTTTTTTCGCGGCGGGGATCGGTGTTTTTGCATTGTTTTGCAGCAGATGATTCAGACTGCAGCGGACGACCCCCGCTTTATAAAAGCGAAGTAATAAAAATAAAAGTTGAAAAATCGTTCCGCAGCGTTGGTCATCATTGTTTCAAACTTTCAGCTCAATAGTTCTTGGCTTCCAGTTCAAAGTATGCCTTCGGGTGTTTGCAGACCGGGCACAGTTCCGGTGCTTTTTCGCCGATATAGATGTGACCGCAGTTTCTGCATTCCCAACGGTTTTCGCCGACGCGCACCCAGACTTCGCCGCTTTCGATGTTGGCGGCGAGCTTCAGGTAGCGTTCTTCGTGGCGTTTTTCAATCTCTGCAACGCGGGCAAAAGCCTTTGCGAGATCTTCAAAGCCTTCCTGTGCTGCAACTTCAGCAAAGCCGCGATACATTTCGGTCCATTCTTCGTGTTCACCGGCAGCGGCAGCCTTCAGGTTGTCGAGAGTGTCACCGATTCCGCCGAGGGCTTTGAACCAGAGTTTCGCATGTTCTTTTTCGTTGTGGGCGGTCTGTTCGAAGATCGCAGCGATCTGTTCATAGCCGTCTTTTTTCGCTTTGCTTGCAAAATAGGAGTATTTGTTGCGTGCCTGGGATTCTCCGGCAAATGCGTACCAGAGGTTCTTTTCGGTTTGGGAGCCTTTCAGTTCTGCCATAGTCGTGTCCTTTCGATAAGATTGATTGTTGAAAATTTCTGGAACTATACTCCTGAGACAAGTTTTTTTCAAGGGAAAATCTTGATTTTTTTGATTTTTTTTGCTTCAACGCCGAAAAAGTCCTTAATGAAACTTGATTTTTTGGGAGAAAAAGCTATCTTACCCGGTGTGTAAACGAAAGGAGAAAGAAAACATGAAATATTCTGCAACCCCCGTGGGCGTTTGTTCCCGCAGAATGGATTTTGAGATCGATGAAAACGGGATCGTGACCAATGTGTTGATCGTTGGCGGTTGTCCCGGCAATTCTCTCGGCCTGGCGAAACTGGCGGAAGGCAGAAAGGCGGAGGATGTGGTGGCGCTGCTTTCCGGTATCCGCTGCGGCAGCAAAAACACCAGCTGTCCGGATCAGCTTGCCCGTGCCATCGCTCAACAGATCCGGAAGTGAAGTATGACGGAAGAAGATCAGAAGAAGCCGGAAGAAATTCTTGAAGAGCAGGATGTGACCTGGAATGTCGTTCCGGACGATTCCGAACTCGAAAAATTCAAAAAGGTCTGGCGCCGCCGACTCCTGATCCATCTCGGTTGTGCGTTTTTTGCTGCTCTCCTGCTTGGAATCGTGGCGTACAGCGGCGTGTTTGATCCGCCAGCCAATAAAATGAAACCGGAATATGTAATGCAGAAATCGGCAGAAAAAGATTCTGCTGCAGAACTGGAACAGCTCCGGAAAGCGGTGGCGGAAACGGCAGATAAAACGGCACTGGAAAAATTGCAAGGCGAACTTGCAGAACAGCTGAAGGGACCACTGAAAGACGATCCTGCCGCTTTGAAACTGCACTTTGAACTGACGGAAAAGATCCGTGCTGCGGAGTTGGAAAAATGAGTGAAAAACAAACCGGATTTTTTCTTCTGCTCCCCGGCGGCGGCTCGTCCAGCCGGTTCGGTACGGAGAATAAACTGCTGCAGGATCTGAACGGATTGCCGGTCTTCCTCCATGCGGTCCGCTCTCTTGCACCGCTGTTTGATAAAGTCTTTATGGCTGTCCCCGCAACGCTGATCCCTGTCTTTGAATCCGAACGGAAAAAACATCTGCCGGATGTACCTGTTGCATTTATTTCCGGCGGTGCGACCCGAATGGAATCGGTATTGAAACTGACGGAAGCTGCAGCAGAGCAGGGGGCGGAATATGTGGCGATCCACGATGCCGCCCGACCGCTGATCCAGCCGGATGCCGTGCTGCGCTGTGCGGAAATCTGCCGGAAAACAGGCGCAGCTTTCCTCTGCCACCGGATCACCGATACACTCAAACGGAGC
>JAGAPM010000256.1 GCA_017623265.1 Lentisphaeria bacterium
AAACGCTCTTCCAGACTGTGACCAATGCCGCTGCCGGGGCAGGGCGTCCGCTGCAGGTCTTTGACCGCACATTCCATGCGGTGGATCACCCCGCAATATTCAATGAATCCCATTACCTCAAGTGTCTCTATGCCAAAGCGTAATGCCGAAAATAAGTTGTCGCTTCTGCCGGATCTTCTGCTGACGTGGTACGATTCCGCAAAACGGGATCTGCCGTGGCGTCATGCCCCCGGACCCTACGAAGTCTGGGTATCGGAGATCATGCTCCAGCAGACCCGTGTGGAGACGGTGAAGGATTACTACAAACGCTTTCTTGCCGCGCTGCCCACCGTTGCCGATCTTGCCGCTGCCGATGAAGAACTGCTCATGAAGTTGTGGCAGGGGCTGGGTTATTACAGCCGGGTGCGGAATATGGCGAAAGCCGCCCGGACGATTGTGGAGGAACACGGCGGACGCTTCCCCGATACCTTTGAGCCGCTCCGTGCCCTTTCCGGGATCGGGGACTACACGGCGGGTGCGGTCCTTTCCATTGCCTTCGGCAAGCCTGAACCGGCGGTGGACGGCAACGTGGTGCGGGTCCTTGCCCGGATCACGGGACAGGGCAGCGATGATCCCGTCTGCCGTGCCGACTTCAAAACCCGTTTGAAAGCGATCTATCCGGCGGAACGGTGCGGCGATTTCACCCAGAGTCTGATGGAGCTTGGTGCCACGGTCTGCCTGCCAAACGGTGCGCCCCTGTGCGAACGGTGTCCGGTTGCGGCGATCTGTACAGCGTTACGGGAAGGGCGGATCGCAGAACTGCCGGAGAAGAAGGCGAAAGCCGCCCGGAAGATCGTGAAAATGACCGTGCTGATCCTGGAAGATGGTTCCGGAAGGATCGCATTGAAGAAGCGTCCGGCGGGCGGTCTGCTTGCCGGTTTGTGGGAGCTGCCCCATATCGACAACACAAAAACAGCGGCGGAATTGAAGACGGAACTGGCGGCGTATGCTCCGGTGTCCATCAGAAAAGAGCGGGCGCAGAAACATATCTTCAGCCATATCGAGTGGCACATGCAGCCCTACCGGATCCGTTTCAACGGCACTCCCGCCCCCGATTGGCAGATGGTCACTGCCGATGACCTTATCAACGCCTACCCGCTCCCCGTGGCATTCAGCAAACTGCTCTGACAATTCGGACTCATCGGACTCATCGCCGCGCTGGATCGCCTCAAGAAGTGATTTTTTTGTTGTGTACCCCATAATACAGATAATATATAGCCTTTCCCGCTGTTTTCAATTGTTTTTTATGACAATGCGGGAAAAAGCGTAAAATCTTGCAGCGGCACCGAAAAAAAGAAAGATTTTTCGCGGCTCTTTATTTCAGCTTTTTGTTGATCCGTGCGGTCAGTTTTGCGGCGGTCAAGCCGATCCGGGGATTGCCCTGCACATAGAGATCCGCTGCAAATTGCAGTTCCTCCGGCGTTGGGGCGAAGCATTGGAAAAATTTGATCAGATCATCCAGAAATGCCCGCCGGAGAAAGATCGCCGGAAGGAAATAAAAATAACAGGATGCAACGTCCAGCCAGAGACAATCCAGCGAGCCATCCTCTTTCCGTTTCATAAGGATATTGTACGGTCGGAACGCCCGGTGATAACAGCCTGCTTTGTGCAGTTTTGCGATCAGAGGAATGTTGAACGCCAGAAAATCTTTCCGTGTCTGTGCATCTGCTGTTGCCAGCGCTCTCCCATCCTGATAACCTTCCGCAAAACGGGTCATGAGCCATGTTTTTTGCAGGACTGGCCCCCACTTGACTTCGCCGCCCGCCAGAAGCTGTACCAACGGAATGTTGAACGCATTCCGGAAGATTCGGTATTTGATCATCTCCCGCAGTCCGGAGGACTGGACAAACATATAGCGGAATTTTTTATTCGGCCACCCGGTTTTGTACGCAACCGCCGTGCCGTCCGGCAGATCCAGCCGGTACACTTTTTTCCGGCGGGTCGCCCAAATGACTTTGCCGTATTTTTCGGGATCGCTCCGGAGATCGTCCAGAAGTTTCAGCATGGTGGGATCGGACCACGCCCAGGTATGGAACTTTTTGTATCCGAACTCACATTTTGTATCGATCATTGCTTTGATGACTTCCAGCATAGAATGCCTCATTTCTTCCGGGTGATCAGTTTCATCAGGGCGTAGACCGTCTCCAGCATGGGGGCGGGAACGCCGTTTTTGCGGGCGATCTTTACGGGAGAACCGACGATCGACTCCACTTCCAGCGGCCGGTTTGCATTGAAATCCTGCAGCATGCTGGGCTTGTATGCGGCGAATGCCCGTGTGTATTCGATCATATCCGTCACCGCCTGTTCCGGCAGATGGATCCCTTCGGACTCCGCAATGGCGCAGAGTTCCAGCATGATCCTGCGGATCAGATTCTCTGCGTTGTCCGTGGAGAGCATCACTGCCGAATCCGCATCGCCGCCCTACACAGAAACGGGGTTGAACGAGGCGTTCCAGAGCAGTTTGCGCCAGCGTTCCTCCTGAACATTTGCCACGATCTTTGTGGGAATATTTGCTGCATTGAAGGCATCCGCCAGCCATTGCAGTTTTGCGGTCTGCGGATTGGATGCGGGGTATTCGCCGAAGAACAGTTTGCCGCCATCTGCATGGAGAACTGTTCCCGGTTCCGGACGGGATGCGCCCAGATAGGCGGCTGTGCTGATGATCTCATTTTCCGGAAACGCCTCACGGAACGGTTCTTCATTGCCCAGACCGTTCTGGATGATGACAATGGTGGTGTTTCTGCCGACCGCGTGGGCGCAGAGAGCCGGCTGATCCAGCCCGTCTGTCACCTTGAGACAGACAAACAGGTAGTCCGGCTCGAAGTCCGGTTTTACGCCTGCTTTGAGGATGCGGGGGCGGAAAAAGAAATCGCCAAGCTGTTTGGAAAGGATCTGATAACCGCCCCGTGTGCTTGCAGCTTCGTAGTCCGAGCGTGCGGCGACGGCAATCTCCGCTTTGTCAGCGAGGCGCGAAGTATAAAACAACCCCAGTGCGCCGGGTCCGATCAACAGGATTTTTGGTCGATCCGTCATGGTCGTTTGCTCCCATTCAACGTCTGCCGAAGATGGCAGTGCCGATCCGGACAATGGTTGCGCCTTCCAGGATCGCCTCCCGAAAATCGCCGCTCATGCCCATAGAAAGTTCCGGCAGTGTCTGCCCCAGTTCCCGTTCCATACGGTCCCGCAATTCCCGGACGCCGGAAAAAGTTTCCCGGAGCCGGGCTTCCGTGGCATCGAATTCCGCCATGGTCATGAGCCCGCGCAGATTCAGGTTTTTACAGAACATTGCTTTTTCAGCCAGTCGCAACGCTTCATCGGCACTCCGGATCCCGGACTTACTTTCTTCGCCGGTCCAGTTGACTTCCAGCAGAATATTGAGCGTGCGGTTTGCCGCTTCCGCTCCGGCTTGCAGTTTGTTCAGCAGTTTTTCCGAGTCTACGGAGTGGACCCAGTGCGCCAGTTCCGCCGCCTTCGCCGCTTTGTTGCTTTGAAGATGACCGATGATGTGCCACTGGATGTCATCCGGCAGGACCGGCGCTTTTTCGACCAGTTCCTGAACCCGGTTTTCGCCGAACATGAATTGGTTGGCGGTCTCCCGCGCTTCTGCAATATCAGCGGCGGGAAATGTCTTGGAAACGGCGAGCAGCCGGACCGCATCGGCAGGGCGTCCGCCTGCAACGGCATATTCCGCAATTTTCGCACGGATCTGCGCAATGTTGTCAGCAATACTCATAGGATCAGACCGGATTTTTGCGTGATTTATTGATGGTCAGTTCGGGCGCGGCGATGGTGATCTTGGTTCCGGGTTCCGTGCCTTCTGTCAGCCACACGTTCCCGCCGATAACGGAATTTTTACCGATGGTAATCGCTCCCAGGATCGTGGCACCTGCATAGATCGTGACGCCGTCCTCGATGGTGGGATGGCGTTTTGCACCCTTGATGATCATGCCGCATGCGTCTTTCGGGAAAGAAAGTGCGCCCAGCGTAACACCCTGATAGATTTTGACATCGTTCCCCAGTTCTGCTGTTTCGCCGATAACCACACCGGTACCGTGGTCGATGAAAACCCCTTTACCAAGTTTTGCACCGGGGTGAATATCGATTCCCGTAATGCGGTGGGCGTATTCGGTCATCATCCGGGGGATCATGGGGACCTTGAGCTGATAAAGTTTATGCGCGATCCGCTGGATCGTGATCGCTTTGACCCCGGGGTAGCTGAGGACGATCTCATCCAGCGAGCGTGCGGCAGGGTCGCCGGCGTATGCCGCCTGAATATCCAGTTTCATGGATTCCCGGAGGGCGGGGATCGCTTCCAGCAGTTCCCGTGCGGCGGTAGCGGCTTCTGCATGGCAGTCGCAATCTTTTTTGCCGCTGTTTTTGCAGTTGAAGAGATATGCCCGGAGGAAAAGACTGTTCAGTGTCATGTTGAGGCTGGTCACGATCTCACCGACCGTATAGCGGAGTGTAGACGGAGAATGAGCCTCCCGCTCGGCATAACCGGGGAAGATCAGCTCCAGCAGACCGTTGAGTGCTTTGAGGATTTCGGATTCCCGGGGCAGATTGTTGCGGTCGTTACGGTTGACCGCAATATCATCGGCATAGCTTTCAAAAATTTTACTGATCAGCGGTTCAATAAAGGAATCGCTTTGCATATTGTCATGTTTTTTGCAGTTTGTGCAGTGGGACATGTTGTGTTCTCCGTGTGGGATCATTCAATGTTCTGGACCTGTTCGCGGATTTTCTCCAGCTCGGTCTTCATGATGACGATAAGAGGAGAGATCTCGGCGCAGGCGGCTTTATTGCCCAGCGTATTGATCTCGCGGAAGGTTTCCTGGACCATGAAATCGAGCTGCCGTCCTACAGCTTCCTGTTTGCCGGAGGAAAGGATCTGATCCCAGTTCAGGAAATGACTGCGGAGGCGGGTGACTTCTTCTGTGACATCCAGTTTATCGGCGTAAAGGACCAGTTCCCGCAGGAGGCGGTCGTCATCAGCGGCGACAGCAGCGTTGGCAGGCAGATCCAGTTCTTTGAGGCGCCCCAGCAGTTTTTCGTATTGTTTCTGCGGAAGAGCAGATGCCAGCGGAACGATCTTATCCAGTGTGTCTTTCAGAATGGCAAGACGCAGGGTAATATCTTTTGCCAGTTCAGCGCCTTCTGTTTCTCTGGACCGGACAAGATTGGCAACAGCTTCAGCTGTGATATCCGCAAGAAGTTTTGCGGTGCTTTCTTCGTCGAATGCGGCAGGATCAGCCTGAACCACGCCGGGGAGAGCAAGGATATCCGCCATATTGATTTTCTGATCCGTCAAACTGCATTCTTCTGCCAGTTGCCGTGCAGCCCGGACCAGTTTTTTTGCCAGTTCCGAATTGACCGTGCAATTTGCTTTCGGGGCGAGACCTTCCAGAGATGCCACCCGTACCAGAACAGAACCGCGGCTGACTTTTTCACCGATGATCCTGCGCAAGTCCGTTTCCATGAAAGCGACATCATGGGGAAGGGAAAGTTTCAGTTCAAATTGTTTGCGGTTGATGGAAGAGATCTCTACGGAAAAACCGATTCCTTTTGCGGGATCAGCCCCTTGAGCTCTCCCGAATCCTGTCATGCTTCTCATGGCGGGTGATTCCTTTTTGCTTTGTTTCAAAATACCAGATTTCCACCGAACACAGAGCCGGTTTCCTTGCCGGAATTTCCGCGAACCGCCTGCCGTTCCGGGGGGTGGACCATTTTTCCCGGATCGGAGCTGAATGTTTTTTCAATGGCAGCGATTTCTTTTTCGCTGAGGGTATTCTTTTTCAAATTTTCAGTCGTGAGATACTGTACCGTATGGGGCTGCCACTTGTTCAGCGAACCGAACCGGGAGAAACCGGAGACCACGATCATGGATGAGGAGTCATCCGCCTTCCACACCAGAGAAAGCTGTGTCAGGATGATCTCGTCTGCAGATTTTGCTTTTTCGTCTGCAAGATAAGCTTCCAGCGGGGTCATATTTTCCTTATCCGCAGCAAACTGCATTACCACGGGGATTTTTGTATAGAAGACTTCCGGCTCGGAAAAACGGATCCGGTTGATCTCCGGCCGGGTGATTTCCGGCAGTGTGGTGACAGCGAAAGAAACAGCAGCGCTTTTTGCGGTGTTGTAGTCCACGTCTGCGGGAATGAAGTTTTTGAGGATCACCCGGAAGGGGGACCAGAACCGGAGACTCCGTTCTCCATCGCCCACAACGACTACTTTTGCATCCAGTCCGGGCGGAGCCCATACAAAGCAATGGTGCATGATATCCTGCCCGGGATCGATCGGGAAATGGGATGGTTTGACAAATTTGATGTGATCCATATCGGTATGGGGCATGACCTGCCGTTCAAAAATCAGGTCGCTGTAAAGTTCCGGCTGGGTGAACCGGATGAAATGGCGCTGGTTTTCATCCAGCCCTTTCAGATTTTCCAGTGCATACTCTCTTGCTTTATCGACAGCCATTCCAGTGTAATCCGGCGTATTGCATCCGGCGAAGGGAATTGCCAGAGCCACGGCAATGATCAAAAACATGTATCGCATAAAATAAACCTTTCTTCCGTTTACTGTGAAAATTTTATAATTTAGATAATATAGTGCAGGGAATGCAGGAGTGCAAGGGACTGGAACAACTTTTTTTGCTGAAAAGCGTCAGGGACGGGACTTTTATTTCTGCGTCTTCGTGATTTCTTCCAGCAAGTTCAACACATCTTTCCGGCATCTGCGGGGCATCCAGGAATATTTTGCCAAATACCGTTTTACAGAAAAATCGCTGCAATGGGCGATCAGAAAGATGGTTACAAGCGTATCGCTGTCCAGTTCCTGCAGCTGCGGGATGTTCTGGTACAACAGGTCTTCCATAACCGTCAGCCGGTTTTCTTCGATCCATGAAACATGAAGTTTCTGTCCCGTAGAGAGACGACCGTTCTTTTCGATGAAATAAAGGGTATTTTCATCCGCATTGCGGAAGGTATAAGTCGGGAAGTGAGTCGGGAAGAGGAGCTGCCCTTTGAAATGTTTCTGATTCAGCCGTATGATTTCGGAGATCGGTGTGCTGATCCGTTTGTTGATCTCTGCCAGTTTGGCGAGCTTTGCAGCACGGGATTCGTAATCCGGCAGATCGGCATACTTTTCCTTGTAAACACGGATCATCTTCTGCAAATTCCGTGACCGGATGGCAAGCGCTTCATTCCGGATACGCAGAAGATCCGCATCCGCCATTGCCGTCAACTCCTGAAGTTGTTTTTTCTCACTTTTCTGCCGGCGCAATTCTGCTGCCTGCTGTCTGAAAGCATTCAGTTTTTCCTGTTTCAGTTTCAGCTCGCCAGTTTTGGTACGGATCGCTTCAATGTCTTCCAATGTAAAGACTTCACCCGCCCAGAGCGGCGCAGTTTCGATCGCTTTTTCCAACTCCTGATAGAGTTTCAGAGAGGCGTTCTGTTTTTGACGCAGGATGTTCAGGCGTTTCAGATTTTCAATATGATCCGTCTTTTCTTTTTTCTCAAGGTCCTGGAACATTTTCCGGGCTTCCTTCGGGGCGTAGAGATTTTCATCCAGATAGTCCTTCAATGCTTCCCAGCGATCATAGGGCTCATCCGGCAGGACCGGTTTGATTGTTTTTTTCCAGTGCTTCAATTCTCCCGGATCGTCTTCGATCTCTTCAAGCGGATCCTTTTCGGGTTGCGGCGGCGGGGTATAAACAATCGTTTTCTGAACCGGCGGCGTTTTCACTGTTGTAACAGGCTGTACTTCCGGTGCCGGAGTCTGCGCAGGCGGGGATGACGGTTTTGAAACGGATTGCGGCGTTGCCGGTTGCTGGACAACCGTTTTCTGCACGGGCTTAACCGGATTTTTTTTCTGCGGTTCAGGCAGCAGGAAGAACAACACCAGTTCGGCAAGGAACAGGACTGCCAGCAATGCCGCTGCACCGATCAGAATCTTCTGCTTTCCATTGCCGGTTTCTTCCGGTTTTTCCGTGTTGCCAGCCTGAGTGGTTACATGCCAAGAGTACGTGATCTCATTCAATGTATGCAGAACCAGTCCCCACGAAGCGGGGCGCTTGCCGGGATCTTTTTCCATCAGCTTATCCACAAGCATGGAGATTTCCGGGGGCAGATCCGGATTGACAGCGATCAGGGGGGGCGGCTGGTTTTCCTGCTGCATTTCACAAACGACCATAGGATCGTCATGAACGAACGGAGCGTGACCGGCAAAAAGCTGATAAAGGGTTGCCCCGAAAGAATACATGTCCGACTTGAAACCGGGGACATCTTTTTCGCCGCGAATGACTTCCGGCGGAGCGTATGCCGGAGTCGCCATCAGGTTTTCATCCTGATTTCCTGCTCCTTCCCTGCAGTCCTTGACCAGCCCCAAGTCTGCCAGTTTGAACTCGGAATTGTTCTTCATGATGATATTTTCCGGCTTGATATCCCGGTGAGCCAGTTTCTTGCAATCCCATGCGTATGTCAGGGCATCGGCAATACTGGTGGCACATTTGAGGGCGAGCGGCGTAGGCAGCGCACCGTGTCCGGCGGTATAAACCTCCAGGTTTTCACCTTCGATCAGCTCCATGACAAAGTAATGGATATCGCCGGAGATCCCCGCATCGATCGCCTGAACAATATTGGGATGGTTCAATGCGGCGGCACCGCGGGCTTCCCGGAAGAACGCATCAATAAACGTGGAATCACTTGCCATTTCATCTGAAAGGACTTTGAGGGCAACATCCCGGTCAAGATCCAGCTGTTTCGCCAGATAAACGATCCCCATGCCGCCGCGACCAATCTCCCGGATGACCCGGAAACCGTTGACCTCGGTTCCCGCTGTCAGGACTCGGTGCGGAGAAAGCAGACTGCCGCAATGAGGACAAGTCGCAATGAAATCCGCTTTCGGCTGGTCCAGAGGGACCGCCTCGACTTTTTTGTCGCATTGTTTACAGAAAAGGTGCAGCATGTTTTTGTAATGATCCGGTTAACAGTTGAGTACGACGACTTTATAATATAGTCTGTTCCCGACAAAAAACAACTGCGTACTTTGGGAAAAAAGAAACTATTTTTAATAAAAAGATGTAAGATTTGAGCGGAACGACTTGTATTTGGGAAGAAGTGTGCTATTTTAACATTCCATAACGAACTGAATCAAAACAAAATATATGGAGAAGAACGATGTCCGCAAATACCCCGTTTGATGATCTCAAGGAACGCGGTTTTATTTACCAGTGTACCAACGAAGACGCATTGAGAGATCTTTTGCAGAAGGAAAAGATTCATTTCTATGTGGGCTTTGATCCGACGGGCAACAGCCTTCATGTGGGGCATCTGCTGCCGGTGATGGCAATGCGCCGTATGCAGATGGCAGGACATCATCCGCTGGTGCTTGTCGGCGGCGCCACCGGTCTGGTGGGTGACCCCTCCGGCAAGTCGGAAGCACGCCCGATCCTTTCCAAAGAGAAAGTGGCGGAAAATGTAAAATGTCTTCAGGCTCAGCTGGCACGTTTCATCTCCCTTGACAATGCCACATTTGTGAACAACATTGACTGGTTCGGTGAGATGAAATATCTGGATTTTCTGCGCGATATCGGTTCCAAGTTCAGCGTGAACAAGATGCTGACTGCGGAATCGGTGAAAATGCGTATGGAAACGGGGATCTCCTTCCTGGAATTCAATTACATGATCCTGCAGGCATACGACTTCCTCGTTTTGAAAGAAAAGTACGGCTGCCGTCTGGAAATGGGCGGTCAGGACCAGTGGGGCAACATCACCTGCGGGACCGATCTTGTCCGCCGGATCCATCATGAAGAAGTGTTCGGTCTGACCATGCCGCTTCTGATGAATAGTAACGGGCAGAAATTTGGCAAGAGTGCCGGCAATGCGGTCTGGCTGGATAAGAACCGGACCAGCGTGTTTGATTACTATCAGTTCTGGCGGAACACGGATGACGCAGACGTGCAGAAACTGCTTCTTTACTTCACCAGTCTGCCGAAGGATGAGATCCTTGCGCTCACCGCAGAAGGAGCCAATATCAACCGGGCGAAAGAAATTCTGGCATACGAAGCCACTGCACTTGCACACGGCGAGGAGGAAGCCGCCAAGGCATTTGCCGCCGCCGGTTCCAAGTTCGGTTTTGCCGATCCGGAACGGAAAGTTGCGACCACCAGCAATATCATCAAGGTGGATACCGCCGCTGCTGTGGCAAGTGCTGCCAGTGACCTGCCGACCTATGAGCTGGAACTGCCCGCAGAAGGGATTTGGATTGTTCAGCTTCTCTCCGATGCCGGTCTGTGCAAATCCAATGGTGAAGCCCGCCGTTTGATTCAGGCAGGCGGTGCGTACTTCAATGATGAACGGATCACCGATATGAACCGGATCGTGACAGCTGCAGACTTTACCGATGGTGCCGCCATGGCAAAGACCGGTAAGAAAAATGTGAAACGCATCGTTCTCAAGTAATCGCAGCCGTATATATTTTCTGCAAATCCGGGAGCAGAGATCACCTCTGCTCTCTTTTTTTGTAAAAAAATCAGTTTTTTTTTGATTTGAGACTGGTAATTTTTTAAAACCGGGTTACAGTTCGGAATAAGATTATGTAAAGTAAAATCGAGCCGGAGGTCAAGAAAAGAAATATGGGTAGTGCAATGCGTACACCGGTAACGGTGATTGAGTTTGGAACCGATAAAATCCGGGTTCTCCACGGCAATGGCGATGGCGAAGGCGGAGCGCTGGTGACATCTTTTGCGGAAGCACCATCGGAAGGCTCTGTGATCAAAGGTGCGATCCATGATCCGGTAAAAGCCGGTAAGATCCTCGGCGGTGTGCTGGACCGTACCGGAAATACGGAAGCGATCAACGATGACAACCGGATGACGCTGTTTCTGTTGAACGGGGCAGTTGTCAATTCCTGCCGGGGGGAAGGTTCGTTAATGCTCCACGACGGGGGAAAAGTGGAAAACAGACATGTGGAAGATGTCCTTACCAAAGCGCACGGGATCACTCTTCCGCCGGGAATGGTCAGCTTCAATTCTTTTGACGGATTTTTTGTGCTTGACCGCCGGTCCCGGGTGAAATATCCCGTGGGACAACATGCGAACCAGCTGGATGCTTATCTGCATATTCTGACGACCGAACAGCGTGTGCTGGATCAGATCCACGGGATCATGTTCAATCTTGGATTTGAGCGGAAAGGCGAACCACTGTTCAATGGCGTGGCATCTGCATACGGCGTGCTGCGGAAGGATGAACGGGAGCAGGGGGCTCTGCTGATTGATTTCGGACACGGCGCATGTGACTATGTGCTTGTCTGTACGGAAGGGATCTACCTTTCCGGAGTGCTGCCGGTCGGCGTTGCCCATGTGGCGAACGATCTGGCGATCGGGCTTGATCTGCCCTATGATTACTGCCTGAAATTCCTGCGGGAAGGAAAGCTGAAAAAGATGCGTGATGCCGATACGGCATTTCTGGAATATGTGGTTTCGGTGACCGGTAAAAAACGGCGTATTCCGCTGGATTCTTTTGAGCGGATCATTGAGTTCCGGCTCCGGGAGATTTACAGTGTGATCCGGGCAAAAGTACAGGAGAAAAATCTTTCCTCCTGTATGACAGCCGGTGTTGTATTGTGCGGCGGCGGTTCCATGATTGAAGGATCGCTGGAAATGGCAAAAGATATCTTTTCGGATTCAGCAGTCCGGATCGGCGAACCTTTCGGCGTGGCAGGAGTGATGAACGGATTTGAAATGCCGCCGCCCTGTTATGCCTCGATCCTGGGGGCGCTGAAGTATGCTGTGGAAGAGCTTTCTCAGCAGGAGGAAAGCGGCATTGATGTGGTACGCAATGCGTTGTCTCGCGTTGGTGAAAATGTGCTGTCGAACGTGAGAAAGGTGTTTAGAAGATGACAAAGAAACCGATGATCCTTGGAATCGGCGGCAGCGGTGCCGCCATGGTGGAACAACTTGCCCTGCTGCCCGGAATCGGGGAGTATCATCTTGCTTTGGTTGATACGGACCGCAGTGCGATCGAACACTCCTCCGCAACATTTCTGCTCAGTGCTGCTGCCGACTGGGGAATCGCCAGCGGCTGCGGGTGCGGCGGCGATGTGATCCGCGGAGAACGGGCACTGGCTGCAGAACGGCAATCGGTCCAGAAAATGCTTGCGGAAGCGTCCTGCCTGACCGTTTGCGGTGGGCTGGGCGGCGGAACTGCAACCGGTGGTGTACGGACGATCTCCAGCGTTGCCCGGACGATGAATATCCCGGCGGCGTTTCTGCTTACAACGCCCTTTTCGTTTGAGGCTTATTCCCGCAAACAAAATGCGGATGAATGTATCCGGGAACTGCTGCCGGTGGTGGATATCCTCCTGACGATCCCCAATGACCTGCTTTTTTCCAAACTGCCGCCGGATCTGCCCGCAGCACAGGCTTTTGAAAAATCCGCACTGGAAATGGCATACACCGTTTTCGGCGTGTCGGAACTGATGCGCTGCAGAAATCTGCTCGGTGCTGACTATGCGGCATTCATGCGCCCCGTAAAGGGGGTGCGCTGCGATTGTTCTCTGGGGGTCGGTGTTGCCGATTCCAGTGATGGTTTGGACCGGTCTGCCATTGCTTTGGAACGATTGCTGGCTTCACCTTTTCTGGGTGGACCGGACTTCCTGAAAAAAGCCGAAACCCTTTTTCTGGTACTCAGCGGCGGGACCGATCTGCAGTTGGCGGAATTGAAACGGACCATGGAAATGGCATCCGATGTTTTCCCGAAAAAGATTGAAGTCTTCTCCGGTGCGGCGATCTCCGAAAATATGGATGGCAGGATCCAGTTGACAGCAATCGCTGTCAAGTACGAAAAAACACCCCACACCCGGAAGAAAACTGCAGTTGGACGTCAGGAATTGCGTCAGCCGGATGACGGCGCTGTTTCCACCGGCGAACTGCTGCAGGAAGAATTTTCCCTGACCAGTTATTCCCGTGGGATCTTTGAAAATCTGCCACCGACCAAGTACCGGGACGAAGATTTGGATATTCCCACTTTCCAGCGGCGTAATATTTCGATCGACCGCGGTAAAACAGGGGCATAATGATGCAAGTCCGTTTTCTGCAATATCTCATTGTTTCTTTCTTTACCGGAGCGCTTTTCTGTGCCTGCAGCGATGCTGCGCCGGATTATGGAAACAGTCCGGCGACCGACCGTGTTTTTGCCATGCAGATGGCGGAAGAACAGGTGGCGCTCGGTTCCCGTGCCGCCGGAACGGAAGGGGCAGAACGGACATGTGCCTGGATCACGGAAAAAATGTCGGCAATGAACGGAAAGTTTGTTGTGGAGCAGGATGTCTGGCAGGAAAACGGCAGGACTTACCGGAATGTCAAGGCTGTTTACAAAGGACAGGGGGATCGTGGCAGGTTCGTGATCGTGGCTGCTCATTACGATACGAAAGTTCTTGCGCTCACTCCCGATTTTCAGGGGGCGAATGACGGCGCATCCGGTGTCGCTGCTCTTCTTGCCATGGCGAAAGCACTCCCGGAACACTCACCGTTGCCTTTTGATCTGCATTTTCTCTTTTTCGATGGCGAAGAAGCCCGTTTGGAATACAATGAACAGGACGGACTCCACGGCAGCAAACGTTATGCCGGGCAGCTGCAGGCAAACAAAACTGCAGAAAACTGCATTGCTATGATTTTGCTGGATATGGTGGGTGATAAAGACCTGGATGTCCGTTTCCCCGCCGACACGGAGCGGGGGCTGCTTGATCTGGCACTGGATGTTTCAGAAAAGAACCGTTCTCTTGCCGCATTCAACCGGGGCGGTGCTGTGATGCTGGATGATCATATCCCGTTTCAGCAGATCGGGATCCCGGCGATTGATATCATCGACTTCAACTACGGTCCGGAAAATATTTACTGGCACACTCAATATGACACTCTTGACAAGATCAGCGGGGAGTCCATTGCCGCTTCGGCAGACTTTGCTCTTGACTTGATCTGGGCTTTGGCGGAAAAACAAAAATGAAACGATTTGACCAGAAAACAACACAATGGATCCGGTCCACCGGTGCGAAGATCATTCCCTGCGGAAAACAGACCGTCTTTGCAGTGCCGGAAATGTACGCTTCCGAAGAGTTGTTCCCGCTGCTGGAAAATTTCGAAGCAGCTCTCGCTTCCGGAAAGATCCTGAAAGACGGAAAGACAACGACTGCAGCGCTGGTGAATCATGGCGGTCAGGACCTTTTTTTGAAGCGGACCAATAATAAAAACTGGAAGTTTACTCTGCGGTATCTTTTCCGTTCGGCACGGGCGTTCCGTTCGGCACGGGCGGCGGAGAAATTCCGGCAGCTCGGTATTCCGACTCCGCCGGTTATCGCCGCCGGTGAATGCCGTTCCGGTTTGATCCTGAAGTGCGGCTATCTGGTTACCGGAACAGAACCGGGGATCTGCGGAATGGCAAAAGTGATCATAACATCCGCTGATCCGGCTGCCGAGATGTCCGCTTTTCTGAAGAAAGCTCCGGCAATGATGGCATTGCTGCACCGGAACAATGTGCTGCATGGCGATTTGAAACTGTGCAATTTTTACCGTGGCAGCAACGGCGAGCCGGGTATCTGGGATTTGGACAGCGTCCGGATTTACCGGAAACGTGTGCCGATGGTGGAGATCGAAAAAGAATTGACACGCCTTGTGGCGTCCTGTGTGAGTGTCTTCCATTGTATTCCGGGCGGCGTTGAACCGGCGATCGATGCGCTTACGGAACAGGTCTGTCAGGAATACGGAATGCACAGTCCCGTTGTGCCTTCCTGGAAAAATGTTGCGGAACGGGTCCGGACCCTTTTGGAATACTGGAGGAAAAAAAGATGAAAATCCCGTCATGCGGAAATTGGATCTGGCAGAAAGATACCGATCCTGCAGTCCTGCTGCCGTGGTTTTCCGGCGGAACGGTCCGGGATGGTTTGGAAGTTAAGCGGAACGCCTGCCGTACTGTTTATCTTGTGACCGCCGGAGACGGAACAAAATATTATGCAAAGTTGGAGCGGACTGCTTGCGTGTGGTTCCGCAACAAAGCAAAGATTGAGTTTGAAGCGGGCAGAATGCTGCAGAAGGCAGGGATCCCCTGTGTGGAGTTTGTTGCCTGCGGCAGGCGGGGACTTCATGAAACGGTTCTTGTCTCCAGAGCGATAGAAAATGCGGTGGATGCCCGGGAATATTTTTTCTCGATAGCAGCCCATGATCCGGTCAGACGGCAGAATTTTTTGAACACCCTTACGCTTCTGCAGCAGAAAATGAGGGTAAATGGGATCCGTCACCGGGATTTTCATGCCGGTAATATTCTTGTCCGGGAGGAA
This sequence comes from Lentisphaeria bacterium, assembly GCA_017623265.1. Classification (GTDB taxonomy): domain Bacteria; phylum Verrucomicrobiota; class Lentisphaeria; order Victivallales; family UBA1829; genus SIG77. The sequence goes on from JAGAPM010000256.1 coordinate 15,367, forward strand.
GGCAGCGGCGATTGTACGCTTCTTTTTGTGGACCCGGTTGCGGTTTCACATTCAAACCGTGCGGATGATTTTGAACTTGCCCGGATCCTGAATGATTTTTCGCCGCTGCTTACTGATACAGAAGCGCTTGTTCTTGCCGGAAATGATCCGGATCTGCTGGCACTTGTTGTTGCGGACCGGAAAGAAAAATGCTGTCGGGAATGGGAGAAACGGAAGGCGCAGATCCTTTCCGGAAAATCCAAGTTTTCCTGTATGGTCACCAGTGCCGATGGACGGGCTTTTGAGGTCGCCTCCACTCCATGGTACAAACCGGGAAAAATGCCGGATGATCTTGAAAATCTCTCTTTCGAAACACTTCCTGCAGATGTGGCGGAAGCCCGCTGGCTTGCCATGTTCCGGGCGCGTCTGGAAGGCAGCAAGGCGGATCAGGATTATCTGCTGCGTGAAAAATGCGGTGTGCAGACACGCCTTTACTACCGGAAGAACGGAATGTAAGAAAATCCGGTTTTTTGCTTGAAATCCGTTTTTTGCGTGCTATATTCCCCTTGTTGCTCTATAAAGATAAAATCAAAACAGAATCAGACAGAACCGGAGGTTTGGATCATGACGCTTTCCATGTGGCAGATAATTTTTGCATTTGTATTTCTTTTTTGTGCAGCCGGATCGATTTTTCATGCAATGCGTTCCCGGAAAATGCAATCAACGTACTGTTCTGTCGGTTTTCTCGGTATCCTTCTGGTTGTGGTGATGCCCGGCTGGTTCACTGCCATTTGCGCATTGATCGGTGTGATCGGGATTTGTATCTTCATCAGTGGAAAAAGCAGTGGAAATTTCCGGAAGAGTGTCACCGGTATGATCCTTCTGGTCTGCGGGCTGGTTGCATTTCTGATCGGTCGTGCCTTCATGGGACCCGATGATGATGAAACATTACGCTGGAAACTGCAGCAGTACGGTTTGTCTCAGTACGAAAAATTGGGGCGGTATGCGAAAGAACAGTATCCGGATAAAAGCGTGATGGCGGTTGTTCCGGAAAATATGCCTGAACGGCAGAAAGAGTTTTTGAAGGCGTTCGAGAAGGGATACGGCAGTTCGATCGATGTGGTTGAACAGGGAAATTTTGATTACAACCGGTTCCGTGAGGAAAATGCCGGATTGGACAGAGATACATACGAGGAAAAACTTCAGGAGGCAAAGCAGGAATTCAGCCTGGAGAACATGTTCCAGTCCAGCGAAATGCAGGGGGCAGAAGTTGTCCTGCTGCTTACGGGGTTGTCCGGAAAACGGTTGGAGTGTCTGGATACACTGAACAGTCTGAAAAAGGCTTCCAAGATTCTGTTGATCCCGGCGGATTTTGCAGGCAGAAAAAATGTACTCAGTCCCTATATCCGGGAAGGTCAGATTGGCGCATTGGTGATGATGAATGCGGATTCCTCCATCCAGAACGATGTGCCGGAGAATATGGAAGAAGCATTTGCGTCACGGTATGTGCTTGTGACTGCTGAAAATATTGATGCGATGCTGGAAGATCCCAAATATCGCGTTCTTCTGTTTGATGATGAAGCAGGACAAAACGAGGAATGATACTGGCTGCCGGCCGGTTCCTTACAGAAAGAGTTTGATTTATGTCTCAAGAATTTTATGATGATCCCCTGAAGGATTGTCTGGAACATTTCACACCCCGTGCAATGCAGGCATTGAAAAA
>JAGAPM010000257.1 GCA_017623265.1 Lentisphaeria bacterium
ACAATATCTACACTTTTGCGGGCAATAAGATCATGATAAATCTCATAACCCCGCTTGATGTAATTGTTAAAAACAAAGGCGAATATATCGGAAATTATGCAAGAGACAAGGCAGAACAGTTCCGCGAACAGGGACTGGCGGACGCTTATGTGGAAAAGCCGGCTATGCTGTCCGCGTATTTCCGCAGTATGGGGTTTGATCTGTAAACAATTATACATCCGACATCTGAACATACAGGAGGAAGCCATATGAAATACATTCCCGTAGCGGCACACCGGGGCAATCTTGACGGTTATCCGGAGAACACACTGCCCGCGTTCCGTTCCGCTTATGAAATCGGTGTTGATATGATCGAGCTGGATCTGCACATGACAAAAGACAGGGAAATCGTGATCATTCACGACGACCGGCTGGACAGAACCACCGACATGACCGGCAGAATCCGGGATCTGACCCTGGCGGAAATTAAAAAAGCCGACGCCGGGATCAAAAAGGACCCCAAATTCGCCTGTGTGCGTGTTCCGGCCTTCCGGGAATTTCTGGAACTGACCAGAGCCATGGACGGTGCCGGATACACCAAAATGACCTTCAATTTTGAGTTCAAGGATTATTTCAGAGAAGGGGAAGAATGGGCAAAGGAAAGCTGTGACCGTACCATCGCCCTGATCGAAGAATACGGACTGGAAGACCGCTGTGTGGTCAACAGCTTCGACGGAAAACTGCTGAACTACGTACAGGAAAAATGGAACGGCCGGTTCCTGCTCCACGGATTCCATCCCTACAGCATCCTCGGGGAAGCCTATCCCATGCCCATGTACTGCGTATGCCTGTTTGACGAAGGCCGTGACAGTGCGGGCAATGCCTGTGCCGTGGGAGCAAAGGAAATCTTTGATGCGGTAAGGGCGGATGGATGCCAGACCTGGCTGGGCGCGGGCGTTCGTCTGGAAGAGCATGTAAAAATGGGCTGCGAACGGGGCGCCGATCTCTTCACCTCCAACGAACCGGCCAAACTGATGGAAATGCTGAAACGGCTGGGCTGGCGTGAAGGCGAATGGCATCTCTGATCACGCAGAAGAGCAAGAAGTAAGAGATAAGTCAATGATGATTAACTAATCTGTTCGCAAAAGGGGAAACGCGGCTTTCTTGAAAGAAAGCCTGGCAAAGAACTTTAAACAAGAATATTTGCAGGATATAGTGACTGCAATTCTATGTGCCACTGAATATTGTATATCCAAGACACAAGAAATAGTGAAGTGAGCTCGCAGGTACCAAGCCTGCTCGCCACAGATTGTTTTTGATTGCGTGATATAGTTAATCATCGGTTACGTAAGAGGTAAGAAATGCCAAAAGTGCAGTACGGTGATCTCCCGGGAGAGATGATGTACTGCACTTTTATGCTTCTTATTTCTTATCTCTTACTTCTTACATTTCTGCGTGATCAGAGATGCCATTCGCCTTCGCGCCAGCCCAGCCGTTTCAGCATTTCCATCAGTTTGGCCGGTTCGTTGGAGGTGAAGAGATCGGCGCCCCGTTCGCAGCCCATTTTTAC
>JAGAPM010000258.1 GCA_017623265.1 Lentisphaeria bacterium
GGTGAGCCGGATCTGGACTATATCGACATCTGTCTGCCCTCCGACCTGCACTGCGAATACTCCTGCCGCGCTATGAAGGACGGCTTCAATGTCCTGTGCGAAAAGCCTATGGCTCTGAACACAAAAGACTGCGATAAGATGATCAAAACCTCTTACGATACCGGCAAACTGCTCATGATCGCTCAATGTCTGCGTTTCGATGAGGGATTCAATGCCATCCGCAAAGCCTACGAAAGCGGAAAATATGGCAAGCTCCTCCGTTTCAGCCTCAAACGAATGGGCGGTTTTCCCGGCGGTTGGTTCCGGGATGTGAAACGCTCCGGCGGCGCTCTCATGGACCTGCATATCCATGACGTGGACTTCATCCTCTCCATGCTCGGAACACCTGACAGCCTCACTGCTCGCGGCGTGATCGTCAAGAGCGGCGGCGTGGATGATCTGGGGGCAAACTTTATCTACAAGGACGGCCCCGTGGTCGCAGCGGAAAGCTCCTGGTTCCGCGGCTCCTGGCAGTGCGGTATGTCCGCCATCTTTGAAGAAGCAACCGTGGAAGTCATGGGCGGCAATATCACGGTCTATCAGGTCGATAAGAAGAAAAAAGAGACCAAGATCAAAGGCAAAAACTGCTACTTCAACGAAATCGCATATTTCGCCAAGTGTGTGAAAACCGGCAAACGCCCGGAAATCGCCGCAATCGAAAGTACCCGCGATACCATCCGCGTGCTGGAACTGGAAACCAAGTCCGCTCTGGCTGACGGCAAGATCATAAAACTCTGATCAATGATTTGATCAAATGATGCCGGAGCGGCCGATGCTCCGGCAGAACGCGCAGGGCACAGCGCAAGCCTGTCCCGTCGGAATCCGACGGACAGGCTTGCTTTTTTTGTGTGCGGTTTTCCGCACGCAAAAAAAGCGCACAGCACAGCTGTGCCGCTGTGCCCTGCGCTGTTCTGCCGTCCGGTTGTTGTTATTCGGCTGCGTCCACGAGAATTTCGAATCTGCCGGCGGGGGCTTTATTTTCCCAGGTGCGGCTGTAGACGAGGCTGATCCCTTCCTTGCCTGCCCCGGTGACGGTATAGTAAAAGCTGTATGTCCCGGGGATCCCGACCATTTTCCGGCCTCCGGTCTGTGGTATTTCATTGAAGGCAGACCGTGTCAGGACCAGGTGTTCGCCGGAAGGCGGACGGTATGTCTGCCAGATGTACCCGGTTGTCGGGTTGGCGGGCAGGGTAACGACAAGCTGATCGCCTTTGCGGCAGGTGATCGTCTTGCCGTTATCGACTTCGCTCAACTGGATCACATCCGGTCCGCAACTGCACAGGAGCAGGGCGAGAACGGATGCCAACGCAACATGCCGCAACATGATCAGCCTTCCTTGCTGTTGAGTTGTTCCTGCAGTTTCTTCACCAGTTCTTCCAGTTCCTTGACCTTATCGGTCAGGCGGCGGACTTTGCGGGGGATCATGTGGCGTTCCAGAAATTCCCGTTCGCCTTCTGCGGGGAAACCGAGGAGGGATTCGCCGGGCTTTGTATTTTTCTGAACGGCGGAAGGACCGATGACCTGGGTACCGTCTGCCAGTTCGATATGACCGTTGATCCCTGCCTGACCGCCGATGGAGCAGCCGCGTCCGATCACGGCGCTTCCGGCAATGCCGCACTGACCGATCAGGGCGGAGGATTCGCCTATGATCACGTTATGACCAACCTGTACCAGGTTATCGATCTTTACGCCTTTTTTGACCCATGTTTTCGAGAAGCGGGCGCGGTCCACGGCACTGTTGGCGCCGATTTCCACATCGTCATCGATCTGCACGATCCCATTCTGCGGGACTTTCAGCAACCCCTTGAAAGACGGGGTGTAACCGAAGCCGTCCGCCCCGATGGTGGTGCCGGCATGGATGATACAACGCTTGCCGATGATGCAGGCGTGCATGATGGAAACATTGGGATGGATCACGGTCTTTTCTCCGATCTTGCAGTCTTGACCGATATATGCGCAGGCACGGATGATGGCGCCTTCGCCGATCTCCGCCCGTTCATCCACCACGGCGTTTGCACCGATATGAACATTGGGAGCGATTTTTGCCGTCGGATGTACATACGCAGTCGGATGGATCGTCATTTCATAAGTCAGTGTGGCGGGGGCAAAAAGTCCGCACAGTTTCCCGAACGCCTTATCCGGATGAGCGCAGACGATCAGAGTTTTTCCCTCTGCCGGTTCCTGATCTGCCATATCTTCCGGGATCAGGATCACACCGGCTTTGCTGTTTTGCAGCTGGCTCAAATATTTCACACTGCCGAGGAAAGAGACATTGTTTTCCTTTGCAAGACGCAGAGAATCGACCCCGCTCACTTCCGCTTCGGGATTTCCCTTGATCGCACTCGCCCCCACAATCTCCGCCAACTGGGCTGCTGTATAAACTTTCGCTTCCATCATTCGCTCCTTATCTGTAAATTTTTATGTCATATCCGATTAACGGTACTGATAGCACACTTTTTCTGTTTGTCAAGGCATGATCTTGCGGATTTCCGCTTCCAGTGCCTCTGCCCAGATCCGGTAGCCGGCATTGTTGGGATGGCAGCGCTGATCCATGTAAAGATCCGGATTGAACGAACCATCCGGATGCCGCATCTGCTTTGTGATGTCCAGAAACAGAATATCATCCCCCGCCTTCTGCTGTTCTTCCACATAAACTTTCAGCAGGGCATTGAGACCATCGATCCGTTTCTGTGTTGTTTCTTCAGGCAGTCTGGGGAAGACCGCCATGACCACGATCCGGGCAGCGGGGCAGAGCTTGCGCATTTCTTCGATGAGCAGTTTTACGCCTTCGAATGCAATTTCGGAACTGTCGCCATCATATTTCTGTGTAATGGAAAACTGATTTGTTCCGGCGTTGATCACAATCATTTTCGGCGACTGGTTTTCCATTTCGCCGTTTTGGATCCGCCACAGCATGTTCTGGGTCCGGTCGAACCCGTAGCCCAGATTCAGAACGGACCGTTTTTCATAAAATTCATTCCACACATCCAGGCCGTTTCCGGCGCCGTCCTCATTATTCCAGAAATGGGTGATGGAGTCGCCGATAAAGACAATATCTGCCTGTTTGATTTTGACTTCCTCCAGTTTCCGGCGGTGCCGGTCATACCAGTCATAGCCATCTTCTTCGATCTTTTCGCAAGGTACACAGGAGCGGGGCAGGGTGATCATGTTTTTTATCCTTTCTTCTGATTGAGATTCCGTTCTTCCGCCACTTGATCGGCGATCTTCCGGAGCAGGGAGAGATCCAGTTTTCCGGAGCCGAGCAGCGGCAGTTTTTCCACCGGATGGAAGTTGACCGCTTTCGGGATCCACAGGTTGGAGATACTCCGTTCCCGCAGTTCCGCCACGATCTCATCCGGTGTATAAGGTGTTTCGGGGGTATAAAGCACCAGCAGCGCCTCCCCTTTCTTCGGGTAAGGGATGCTGCCAACGGCAACAACACGGGATTCTTTCCCGCACAGTTCGTTGATGATACATTCCACCATTTCGTGGGGGACCATTTCGCCTGCGATCTTGCTGAAACGGGAAAGTCTGCCGCAGATATAGACATGGCCGGAGCGGTCCATGGTCACGATGTCACCCGTATTGTAGTAGCCGTCCGCCATCACCGCTTTTGTCCGTTCCGGTGCATTCAGATATCCCTGCATGACCATGGGACCCTTGATGAAGAGCAGACCTTCCGATTCCGGCGGCAGTTCCTCGTAAGTGAGGGGATCCACCACTTTTGCCGCCGTATCTTCCAGTGCGGGGCCGATGGAGTTGTTTTTGCCTGATTCTCTGCCCAGATCGGCAATATCTTCCGGCACGTTCACATTGACCACCGGGGAGAGTTCCGTGCAGCCGTATCCCTCCGTGATCGTGAGCCGTCCGCCGGTGAATTCCCGGAATCGTTCGGCAATATCGGCACGCAGTTTTTCAGCACCGGTCATCATGAAACGCAGATGGGCAAACTGTTCCGGCTTGCACTTGCGCAGATACGCCTGCAGAAACGAGGGCGTGGCGTAGAGGATCGTTACTTTATCCCGCTCCATGATCTCTCCGGCGAGGGCGGCATCCAGCGGGTTGGAAAGATAAGTTACACTGCATCCGGTGGCGACCGGAATCCAGAAGCAGGTGTTCATGCCGAAGGAATGGAACAGCGGCAGATTGCCCAGAATCACATCGGTCGACGGGTTGAATGCCAGAATATCGATCAGGGAATGCATATCCGTGTTTACATTGTGATGACTCAGCATGATTCCCTTCGGGTTGCCGGTGGAGCCGCTGGAAAAAAGGACCAGAGCCGTACGGTTCACATCTTCCCGGGAGACGGGGCTGATCAGGTTCATCAGTTCTTTTGTGGGGAGAAGGGCGGCACCCAGAGCGAAGATTGCCCGTTTCCATGCGGGAACAGCCGCTTTCAAATCTTCCAGATAAAGGATCTCCGTCCCCTCGGGCAGTTCATGTTTTTCCGCAAATGTGCGGGTGGTGATGACCTTGCGGATCCTGCCGGTGGCAAGGGTCGCTGCCTGTACATCCCGGGGCGTTGTATAGTTCAACGGACACGGCACCCGGTCGGCGTAAAGAGTGGCAAGAATGGAAAGGACGCAATCCGTGCTGTTGGGCAGGAAGATTCCGGTATATTCGTCATCTGCGGTCAGTTTTTTCCGGAGAGACCGGCTCAGAAGCAAGGCGTTCAGAAATGCGGAAAACGTAGTGTACGCCGTGCCGTCGCTGTCCCGCATCAACACCCGGTGACCTTTCCGTTTTGCATTGAATGCCAGCCGGACATGCAGCGGATATTCAGAAGGACGGGTGTTTTCCGTTGCCGTTTCCGCCGCCAGTTCTGCAATTTTCTGCCGGACCGCAAATGCCGTGGTCCCCTGCGGCATGGGCTTGCCGATCGTAACGGTCGCCCGGTTGCTGGTCCGCAAGGGCAGCATGTGCCGTTTTGTACTGCGGTAGTAGGAAAGATTGCTTCCCCACATATCACCGATATAGACCGGGATCACCGGCAGATCCGGCAGATCCGGCGGCAGCATTTTCAGAAATCCGCCACGGAATTCGCCCAACAGACTGTTCCGGGTGGGTGCGCCTTCCGGATAGACGCAGATGATGTCGCCCGCCCGCAATGCAGCATGGATCTTTTCAAACATCTTCACAAATCCCGCCCGGTCCGAAGGCAGCGGAATAAAATGGGTCAGCCGTCCCACGAGCCGCAGCAGACGAGATC
>JAGAPM010000259.1 GCA_017623265.1 Lentisphaeria bacterium
CATCTTTCTGCTGGATCTTCAAAGGTTCGCCCGCAGCAATGCGGATCTGTTCCTTGATGATATCGATCCCGCTGACCATTTCGGAGACTGTATGCTCCACCTGGACACGGGTATTCATTTCCATAAAGTAGAAATTGTTGGTTTTGGGATCCAGCAGGAACTCAATGGTTCCGGCGGAGGTGTAATGGACCGCTTTTGCAGCCTTTACTGCCGCTTCCATGAGCTTTTTCCGGGTGGATGAGCTGATGGAGGGGGACGGGGACTCTTCGATGAGCTTCTGGTGTCTGCGCTGCATGGAGCAATCGCGCTCGCCGAGACAGATCACGTTGCCATAGTTGTCCGCCAGGATCTGTGCTTCGATATGCTTCGGATTTTCCACAAACTTTTCGATGTAGACATCGCCATTGCCGAAAGCTCTTTCAGCTTCGGTCTTCGCTGCATGGAATCCCTGAATCAAACTGTTATCGTTGTGAGCGATCCGCATACCGCGCCCGCCGCCGCCGGCAGAAGCCTTCACAATGACCGGATAGGTCAGTTTATGGGCAATCTTCAACGCCTGCGCTTCGGTCTCAATGATCCCGTCACTGCCGGGCGTGATCGGCACTTTTGCATTGCGCATGGTCTCACGGGCGACCGCTTTATCGCCCATGGCTTTCATCTGTTCAGCGGAAGGTCCGATGAAGGTGATATTACAGCTTTTGCAGATTTCGGCGAAGTGAGCGTTTTCCGAAAGGAAACCATAGCCGGGGTGGATGGCATCCACATCGCAGATCTCCGCCACGGAAATGATGCGTTCGATCAGGAGATAACTCTGAGTGCTGGGTGCAGGACCGATACACACGGCTTCATCGGCAAACCGCACGGCGAGGCTGTCTTCATCCGCTTTGGAGTAGACGACGACAGTTTTGATGCCCATTTCCTTGCAGGCACGCACAACACGCAAAGCGATTTCGCCGCGGTTGGCGATCAGGATTTTGTTAAACATAATTCAGTCGACTTCCGTTCTTGTTCAAAATTCAGGGCGGAAAGTTTCAGTAAAGACTCATTCGAGAACGAAAAGCGCCTGACCGTATTCCACAGGCTGTCCGTTTTCGATCAGGATTTCCTTGATGATGCCGCTTTTTTCGGCTTTGATCTCGTTCATCACCTTCATGGCTTCCACGATGCACACGGTGGTATCGGCATCGACTTTGGAACCGACTTTCACAAAGGCATCTGCGCCGGGTGCGCTGGAACGGTAGAAAGTACCGACGATGGGGGATTCAATGATCTTGTCCTTGGAGGGAGCAGCGGGAGCAGCCGCCGGAGCGGGTGCAGCAGCGGGAGCCACGGGAGCAGCCGCCACCGGAGCGGGCGCAGCAGCGGGAATGATCGCCTGGGTAACAACGGGTGCCGCGATCTTCTGGGAGCCACGCTTCAGGCAGAGGGTCATATCTTCGGACTCGATCTTGAACTCCGTAAGATCATTTTCGGACATCAGCTTGACAATGGTTTCGATTTCTTCGATTTTCATTATTTCAGCCTTTCCTGTGTTAATTGTTTGTATTCAAGACATTTTGTTTCAGCATAAAAAAAGAAGCATCAGGAATTTTCCTTCAGCTTCTTCACCAGGGCACGCATTGCCCATTCATACCCGTCCGCTCCCAAACCGGCGATCTGTCCGATGCAAACCGGAGCTGTCAGGGAAATCTTACGGAATTCATCCCGGGCATTGATATTGCTCAAATGCACTTCCACAGCGGGAATACGGGCAGCTTCCAACGCATCACGAAGCGCCACGCTGGTGTGGGTATAGGCGGCGGGATTGATCACAATGCCGTCGACCTTGCCGATAGCATCGGCAATTACATCGCAAAGAGCGCCTTCATGGTTGCTCTGAAAAAAGTCCACGTCGACGCCGAGACTGACCGCAACTCCTTTGAGCGTATCTTCCAGCTCCGCCAGAGTTCCAGTCCCATAAAATTCCGCTTTCCTGCGGCCGAGCAGCTGCAGGTTGGGCCCATTGATCACTAAAATTTTCATAATGGTATTAATATACACCCTCTTTTGCATTTTGTCCAGTTTTTTTCGCATTTTTTTTATTGTCCGCTTGCATTTTGTGCGTAGACACATATTGTAAAACATGACCAAATTGTAAGAAAAAAGTTTTCAGGAAAGGAAAAATGGTATGAAAAGACTCGACATTCATGTGCATTGTGACAGCACTGACAAGGCAGAACTGGACATTCTGGCAGACGCCTGCCGGAAACAAAACACGATCGCCGCCCTCTCCGGCGGACTGCGGTACGGAGGACACGATTTTGCCCCCAATGAAACCGTAGTGGAGATCTGCAAACAGTATCCGGACTGTTTCGTGCCACTGGCAAAACTGGACCTGTGGGAAACCGCCGATCCCTCCGAAGTTTACAAGTATGCGGAAATGGGCGTCAAAGGCTTCAAAGCCATTTATCCTTACTATGAATATGATCATGACATCTATATGCCGGTGTATGAAGCCGCCGAAAAATGCGGTCTGCCCATTCTGTTCCATACCGGAAAATACGCCCAGAATGAATACGATAAGATCTACCGGCGCCCCATGCTCCGGAATATGCACCCCATCTGCCTCGACCGTATCGCCCGCTCGTTTCAGGACCTGAAACTTGTCATGGCGCATCTGGGGACAAGATATTTCCAGCCGGAAGCCACCCAGTTTGTGCAGGGCATCCCCAATGTGTACGGCGATATGGGCGGCTGCGGACAGTGGAAACGGATCACCGCCGCCGAACTGGTGGAGCAGCTGGGCTATAAACTGGTGGAAGTGGACCGGGGTATGGAGGGATTCCGGAAACTGGTCCTCGGCTCCGATGCGTATGTGACATATCCCCACCTCATCGCCGAAGCACAGAAGTATTACACCCTCATCATGGAACGCGCCGGTGTGCCGGAAGATATCTTCAACGACATCATGGGCGGCACCGTTGCCAAGTGGATGGGGATCGATCTGAACGACTGAAGAACGGTCAACGGACGGCAAGCAGCCCGGGGCGCGGCTCCCCCTGCTCAAGGCAGGGA
>JAGAPM010000260.1 GCA_017623265.1 Lentisphaeria bacterium
GGAACGATCCATAATGCCCGGGCGAGTTTCACGGTCGTCCCCACTTCCAGCGCCCGTTCTCCGTACGCCATGGAGGCGCCGACAACCGAACTGGTATCATGGATCCCCAACGCTGCCCAGCAGCCGAATTGTTCCTGATCAAAACCAAGTGCGTGACCGACCACCGGAAACACCCACAGAGCAACAGCATTCAGCGTAAAAACAGTTGCCGATGCCATGGCGATATCCGACGATTTTGCTTTCAAAACCGGTGCTGCCGCCGCTATGGCACTGCCACCGCAGATACTGGTTCCCACGCTGACAAGCCACGCTGTATTTTCCGGCACTTTCAGCAGACGACCGGCGATCCAGCCAAGACCCAGACCAAGCACAATTCCGATGAGGGTATAGAGAAAACCGCTTCCACCGGCGTGCAATACATCAATCAGATTCATACCGAAGCCCATCCCGACAATGGTCGCACCCAGCATGGTGGAGGTCATTTTTGCCGTCTTTTCCCGGAAGGGATTGCCCCATATCACGGAAAAAAAGATCCCGGCCAACACAGCAAGTCCGGGCGCCCAGTCCCGGGTATCCGCCCAAAAACACGGCACGAAAAAGAAAAGGGCGGCCGTCAGCAGAAAAAGAATCTTCTTCAACATCAGTCGATCTTTCTCCATGCAGTGTGGGGAACCGTTTTCCCCTATGCGAGCCATTGCCGTTCGAACTCGGTCTTCACATCTGCAATATCTGCAAGAGCATCATTTCCGAGCCGTTCAAACAGACCGGATTCCGTAATGTTTTTCACGGTCGCCGCCATGTACGGTTCATCATCCGTGGCAAAATGCAGGATCCCGTCCTTCTTCAGAACACGGCTGATCTGCATCATGAAATCGGCTGACATGAGCCGGTGACCGCTGTGGCGCGCTTTCGGCCACGGATCGGGGCAGAGGATATGAAGCCGGTCCAGACAGCCATCCGGCAGAATGATGGAGACCAGATGCCGTGCCTCCACCCGGAAGCAGTGCAGATTATCAAAGCCCGCCCGTTTGCCTTTTTTGGCAACTTTCCGGATCCGGTTGATCTGAATATCGGCGGCAAAGATCAGGCTGTCTTTCTTCCGTTCGGCGAGAGCAAGTGCCAGATCACCGGTCCCGCAACCGAGGTCCAATTCGATTTTCGTATCTTTTTCCACCTTCATCAGGTCGGAAAGAAGCACATATTTATCGTTCAGGAGAAAAAAATCCTGATCGTTGTTCAATTTTTTTGCCATGGGATTTGTTATTTTCGCTTTTATGGTGTATATTATAGTTCTGTCTTATTTAAGATAGACCCGAAAACCGAAAAAATCAAATCAAAAACCTGAAATAACAATAAAGGAACAAGAAATCATGAGAAAGATCATGGACTGGAACGGCAAACAGGGCCTTGTGGCAGGGATCGCTTCTGACCACGGCGGATTCGAACTGAAGAAGCAGCTGATCGCTTATCTGGCGGAACTGGGCTGCGGCGCAAAGGATTTCGGTCCCTTTGAACTGGATCCGGAAGATGACTACTCTGATTTCGGCAGCAAAATGGGCTTTGCCATCGCCAAAGGCGAACTGGAGATCGGGATCCTGATCTGCCGCTCCGGCGTTGGTATGGGCATTGATGCAAACCGTTTCCACGCAGTCCGCGCCGCTGTGGCATACAATGAAAAAGTGGTCCGTTCCAGCCGTGAACACAACTGCAGCAACGTGCTGGTTCTGCCTGCAGACCACATCACCGTGGAGGAAGCAAAAGCCTTCATCAAGGCATGGTTCGAAACACCCTTCTCCGGCGATGCACGCCATGTGCGCAGACTGGAAAAACTGGAACGCGCTACTTACGATGATATCGCTGCGATCCGGGATGCCGATCCGGAAATCGCAAAGTGGATCGATACCGAAGCAGACCGTCAGAACGACGGCATTGAGCTGATCGCATCCGAAAACTTCACCAGCACTGCGATCCGTGCAGCACAGGGCAGCGTCCTCACCAACAAGTACGCAGAAGGTTATCCCGGACGCCGTTACTACGGCGGTTGCGAATTTGTGGACGAAGTGGAAAAAATCGCCATTCAGCGCGCCTGTGAACTCTTCGGTGCGGAAGCCGCAAACGTGCAGCCCCACGCCGGGTCCCAGGCGAACATGGCTGTTTACTTCGCCCTGCTGAACCCCGGCGATACCGTCCTTGCCATGAGTCTGGATCACGGCGGACACCTGACCCACGGTCACCCCATGAACTTCTCCGGTAAACTCTTCAACATCGTTCCCTACGGCGTCTCCGCTGAAACGGAAGCGATCGACTACGATGAAATCGAACGCCTTGCCATGGAATGTAAACCCCGCATGATCCTCGCCGGTGCATCTGCCTACCGGCTGATCATCGACTACGCCCTTCTGCGTCAGATCGCAGATAAGGAGAACGCTTACCTCTTTGTTGATATGGCTGACATTGCCGGTCTCGTGGCTGCCGGTGTGCATCCCTCCCCGGTCCCCTACTGCGATGTGGTCACGACCACCACGCACAA
>JAGAPM010000261.1 GCA_017623265.1 Lentisphaeria bacterium
ATACAGCCGGGGCAGACCTGATCCACCGGGATCTGGTTCTTACCGTTCAGCAGAACCAGCTGACCAAGGTGTTCTTTATTCTGGGTATTCAGATTGTAGATGTCCTGATTGGACTTGATCGTTCCGGTCAGCACCCGGAAGTACGCCATCTGTCCGATAAAGGAATCCAGTGCGCTCTTGAATACGAACGCTGCAGCATCGCCGTCTTCCTTCGGTTCCACCACCGTGCCGTCGGCGGCGGGGCGGATCCGTTCCAGCGGATTCGGCATGAGATAGGTCAGACCGTTCATCATTTCGCTGACACCAATGTCCTTCGCCGCGCTGGTGGCAAAGACTGGGACCAGATCACCTGCAAAGATCGCATTGTGCAGCCCCTTGGAGATTTCTTCTTCCGTAAGACTTTCGCCGCCGAGATAGCGTTCCATCAGTTCTTCATTGGATTCCGCCACGGTATCCAGCAGCTGCTCTTTGTACTTGGCGACCATGTCTTTCAGGTCATCCGGGATCTCAGATTCCGGCGTGGTAAGGACGCTGACAACACGGGAGAGATTTTCCTCTTTTCCCACCGGCAGGGTCATCGGCACACAGACGGTTTTGCCGTAGGCTTCCTGCAACTGATCAAGCACCCGGAAGAAATCGGCCTGGGTACGGTCAAGACGGTTCACGACCACCAGTTTCGGGATCTTGAATTCTTTGGCATAGCGCCATGCACGGGTGGTACCGATTTCGATCCCGGCGTCGCCATCCAGCACGATCGCGGCAAAACCGCAGGAACGGAACGCAGAAATGACTTCCCCCACGAACTCGCCGTAGCCGGGGGTATCCGTAAAGAAGAAATGATTTCCTTCCCACGAACAGTTCAGATAAGCGGAATAAATACTGGAACGCTTCTCCTGTTCATCGGGGGTAAAGTCGGAGACACTCGTTCCTGCATCAACAGAACCGAGCCGCTCCACTGCTCCTGCCTTGAACAACATGAGGTCACAGAGAGTAGTTTTGCCGGACCCATTATGGCCAGCCACAGCAAAGTTGCGGATTTTTCCGGGGTTTTCGATCTTCATGATCCATTGCTCCTTTCTTCAGTGTGAAACCTAAAAATTTTGTAAGAGAACATTTCCAGCTGTCGTTGGAATCTGTTGTAATCATAACACGCATTTTTTTCATTGTCAAACGGCATTTTTGAATTTTTTTTGGATTTTTTTCTCTTTCGGACCTTTCTGCTTGCTTTTTTGACAGTTTTGTGGTAAATTAAAGGTGCGGTTTTGAAAAAATTTTTGAATGAGGAGCTGCCTTTCATGAAAATGACTCTTGCAAACCTGACCGATTTCGGGTGTTTCAATGACATCCCTGAATATTACCATAATTATATCTTTGAGGAATGGCGCACCCACGGCGCAGATAAAATGGTCTTCACCGTGTCCATGATGGAAAAAGCTGTCCTGGATCCGGAATTTGCTGCCCGTTTCATCAAAAAAGCAGCAAACCACGGCTTGCAGTTTACCGATGCACACGTGCCGTGGTATCCGGTCTGGGCGCTCAACACACCGCCGGAATATAAAGAAGAAATGTTGAAAAACAACTCCCGGGCGTTGGAACTCTGCGGGGAATGCGGCGCAAAAACCTTGACAATCCATGTGGGCGACAACATCTGCCGGAATACCTCGTTCGATCCTCAAAAGGCGCACGACTGGCTGGATGCCACGCTGGAAAAACTGATTCCCGTCGCCGAAAAAAACAAGGTCGTTCTCTGCATCGAAAATATCATTGCCCCTACCGATCAGCCGGATGAACTGCTGCGTTGTTTCGCAAAGTTCCCATCTCCGTACTTCGGCTGCTGTTATGACTCCGGTCACGCAAATGTAATGGAAAAGTTCCCCGGAAAAGATCCGCAGCGGCTCTGCTCCTGGATCAAAGATACCCTCTGGCAGGGCAATCCGCAATATTATGATGGCGATACCATCACGGCTCTGCTGCCCCATATCGTTACCTGTCACCTGCACGATAATGACGGATACGAAGATCAGCACCTTCCTCCGGGACGCGGCACGGTCAAGTGGGATCATGTGCTTTCTTCGCTGGAACAGGCGC
>JAGAPM010000262.1 GCA_017623265.1 Lentisphaeria bacterium
CCCCACCCACAACCTGGGTGAGACCATTGATGCCACGATCTACATGCTGGAACACCCAACGGCATCTGTCCGTGAGCTGATGAGCTGTTTGCCCGGTCCGGACTTCCCCACAGGCGGTATCATCTGCGGGATCGATCCCATCCGCAGTCTGTATGAAACGGGCCATGGTGTGATCAAGATCCGTGCCAAAGCGGACATCGTGGAAAAGAACAACCATGAGCAGATCATTGTGACCGAGATTCCCGATGCGGTCAACAAGGAAATGATGGTCAAGAAAATCGCAGAACTGGTGGGCGAAAAGAAGATCAACGGTATTTCGGACATCCGTGACGAATCCTCCAAGGAACGGGGCATCCGCATTGTGATCGACATCAAGCGCGGCTTCATGGGCAGTGTGATCCTGAACCAGCTTTATACTCACAGTCAGATGGAATCTGTCATGGGCTGCAATATGCTGGTCGTTGACCACAACCGTCCCCGTGTGATGAATCTGCCCCAGATCCTGCAGGCGTTCCTGGATCACCGTTTTGAAGTGGTGACCCGCCGCGCTCAGTTTGAACTGAAGAAAGCGGAAGCACGCGCCCACATCCTCGAAGGCTTGCTCATTGCGGTCAACAATATTGACGAAGTGGTGAAGATCATCCGCGAATCCCGCACGAAAGAAGCTGCGGCAACGGCATTGATCGACCGCTTCGGGCTGACCCGCATCCAGGTCAATGCCATTCTGGATATGCGCC
Organism: Lentisphaeria bacterium; assembly: GCA_017623265.1. Classification (GTDB taxonomy): domain Bacteria; phylum Verrucomicrobiota; class Lentisphaeria; order Victivallales; family UBA1829; genus SIG77. The sequence continues at coordinate 738 of JAGAPM010000262.1, forward strand.
TGCACCAGCTGACCGGTCTCGCCATCGAAGACCTGCAGGCGGACTACGATGAGATCATGAAGCAGATCGCCTACCTGAAAGAACTGCTTGCCAGCCGCGAAATGCGCATCCAGCTCATCAAGGAAGAACTGCTCTATGTGAAAGAACGTTACGCCGACAAACGCCGCACGGAAATCACGTACGACGACGGCGATCTGGATATTGCCGACCTGATCCCCCGTCATTCCTGCGTGATCACGGTCTCCGACACCGGTTACATCAAGCGTGTGCCGGCAGATACCTACCAGACCCAGCATCGCGGCGGCGTCGGTATTGTCGGTATGAAGACGAAAGATGAAGACCACGTGGCGCATCTGTTCAATGCGGACAGTCACGACATCATCTTCTTCTTCACGGACAAAGGCTTCATGTACTGGCTGAACGTGTACGACATTCCGGAAGGCGTCCGTACCGGCAACGGCAAGGCGATCGTGAACCTGATCAAGATCGAACCGGGCGAACAGATCAAGGCAATGCTGACCCTGAACAAGGCCATGTTCGATATGGAAAATATGTCCATCGTCATGGCGACCCGCAACGGTGTTGTGAAGAAGACAGCTCTTTCCCAGTTCAAGAATCTGCGTAATGTGGGACTCCGCGCTCTCATCATTGAGGAAGGCGACGACCTGATCGGTGCGGAACTTGCCAGCGGTACGGATGAAGTCATCCTCTCCACCGCCAAAGGGATGGCTTGCCGCTTCGTTGAAACCGATATCCGCAGCATGGGCAGAGCTGCCCGCGGCGTGACCGGGATCCGCTTCAAGATCGAAGATGACTATATCGTCAGTATGGAAGTCGTCCCCGGCGAAAATGCGGAAGCAACCCTCAATGCCGCCCCCATTGATGACGATGCTGAACCGCCCGCCGATGATGTGGCGGACGATGTGGCAGATGATGTGAACGAAGATGCCGCCGACACCGATGATGATGCGGAAACGGAAGAAGATAACGGCAAGCCCCAACTGCTGGTCGTGACCAGCGGCGGTATGGGCAAACGCAGCTATGTGGATAAGTACCGCCTGACCCGTCGTGGCGCCAAGGGTGTCAAGAATATGAATCTGGATGAAGGCGAAACGGTTGTAGCGGCTCTGCGCGTGAAGGAAGACGACGAACTGCTGATCACCACGGAACGCGGTCAGATCACCCGTATCCCCGTCAGCGAGATCCGCAAGGTGGGCAGAAACTCCAAGGGTGTTCGCATCATGAACCTGCGCAAGAACGACCGCATTACCAGCGTCTCCTGTATCGTTCAGGTGGAAGTGGAAAACAAGCCGGAAGAGACCGAAGAAGAAAAGTTTGTTGTGAAGGCAGGTTCCGGTGTGGACTACGCCGCACAGCACTTTGATGAAAACGGCGAAGAGATCTACGAAGTCGAAGCGGAAGGCAGCGGAGAAGACGCTGATGATGCGCAGGACTGACCGGTTCTTTGCGAAGTCGGGCAGCGGGATCCCGAAGATCATCGGGATCCTGAACCTGACGGATGACTCCTTCAGCGATGGCGGGTCGTACCGGACGGTGGAAAATGCTGTTGCTCATGCGGAACAGATGTTGGCAGCAGGTGCAATGGCAATCGACATCGGAGCGGAATCGACCCGACCGGGAGCTTCCGCACAGCCGGAGCAAATCGAGATCGAGCGGCTTGTGCCGGTGATCCGGGCGTTACGGGAACGGCAGCCGGATTGCGTGATCTGCGTGGATACACGCAAAGCCGCCGTAGCAGAGGCTGTTTTGGAGGCGGGCGCAGATGTGATCAATGATGTCAGCGGTCTGCAGTTTGATCCGGAAATGGCGCAAGTTATTGCGAAGTCCGGTGCCGGTCTGGTGCTGATGCACATGCGCGGTATACCGGAGACCATGCAGAATGAGGAGAATCTTTTCTATCAGGATCTGATCGGAGAGATCAATGCCTTCTTTGAAAAGCAGATCGCATTTGCGGTCAATGCCGGGATCCGTTTGGACCGGATCGCTCTGGATCCCGGAATCGGGTTTGCGAAGACCGTTACAGCAAACTGGCAGCTGGTCCGGGATGCGGAACAGTTCCGGAAACACGGGTTACCATTGTACTATGGGATTTCACGGAAATCCTTTCTCGGCAGAGAAAAAAAACCGTGTGAACGCGATTTTGCCACAGCAGGAGTGTTGGCATATCTGACGGAGAAAAAAGTTGAATTTGTGCGAGTCCATGAACCGGGAGCTGCCGAAGATGTAATGCGTGCTTTCGCAGCAGCAATGAATGGAGGCTATGTAAATGATCGAATGGTTTGTTGAGTCCAGCAGATATCTGTTGAGTCTGCCGGTAACGCGTATTCTTGCAGTGATCGCAGACTTCGGACTGATCACATTGCTGATCTACGGATTGCTGTATTTTTTGCGCGGGACCAGAAGTGCCAATGTGTTGTTTGGCATCACGACTTTTCTGGCGCTCGCCGCTCTCCTGGCAAACTTGTTGGCTCTGACGGTGATCAGTGCGCTCCTGAATGGATTGTGGCCGATCCTCGGAACGGCGATCATCGTGATCTTCCAGCCGGAGATCCGGCGTTTCTTTGCGGAGGCTGGCGGACTTTTCAATACGAACCGTAATGCCACTTCGAAAAATGTGATCTCAAACGTGGTCTCTGCGTTGGAAAATATGGCTGCAAGCAAGACTGGCGCATTGATCGTTTTTGAGCGTAATATCGGATTGGAAAACCTGCTGAAAACTTCTGTCCGTCTGGATGCAAAAGCGGATGCTCTTCTGCTTCAAACGATCTTTTTCAAAAATTCACCTTTGCATGACTGTGCCGTGATCATTCGCGGTGACAGGATCGTTGCTGCAAATGCAGTTCTGCCTCTGGCACCGCCGGAAAGTACCAAGATTTCTGTGGAGAAACTGGGAACACGCCACCGTGCGGCAATCGGGATCACAGAGGAAACGGATGCTGTCGCAGTTGTCGTTTCCGAGGAAAGAGGAACGATCCTGGTTGCAAAAGGTGGAGAGTTTATGAGACTGAAGAGCGGCGAAACCCTGAATTCTCTGCTGGCTGAACTGTTACAGCAGAGAAATGAGACCGATTCGGAAAAGAAATCTTACTGGAAAGTCTTTCGTGAGGCGCTGTTGAGAAAGAAAACCGGAAATGGAGAAGAAAAATGAGCGAGAAAAAAGGCAAGTTTTATTGGGTTCCCCATGTGATCCGGCACGATTTCTGGCGGAAATTTTTTGCGCTCTTCTTTGCTATGCTGGTTACGGCGACCGTCTATACCGATAAGCGGGAACATGAAAATGACTCTTTTACGATCCACAATGTCCAGCCAACTTTGAGACTGGAAAATGGATTTGTCTGGAAAATACAGAATCTTCAGCAGGTCTCCCTTTCAGTGAGGGGGCCGAAATCGAAACTTTTTGACTTGAAGCCGGAAGATTTTACACTGGATTATGTGATCGGCGAACAGGAATACAGAAACCGGAATAAAAACGGGCGGCAGTATGTAACATTGAGAGCGGAAGATGTGCGTTGCCGTCATCCGAAGAGCGCATTGCTTCAGGTGTTGGATATCAGCCCGTCTGAGTACACGATCGCTATTGATAAGATCATCACGAAGGAGTTGCCGTTAAAAGCGGAATATGCGGCGGAGGATCTTCCCAAAGGGTATTCGGTGCGTTCCATATCGTTCCCGGATGTGAAAAAGATCAAAGCGGTCGGACCGGAGCATTTGTTCCGGAAGGGAATGACGATTAATACCATGCCCATTCCGTTGAAAGATCATGTGTCTGATTTTTCGACGAATGTACGCCTGCATCCCATTGAAGGGCTTACTTTTGAAAGAGAGCAGGTGGCGGTTTCTGTGAAACTGAAAAAAACGCATCGGGAGGAAATCGGGGGGATGAAAGTCGTTCTGATGCTGCCACCGGAGAAGGCAGGCAGATTTTCTGTGGAGCCTTTGAACCCCTCAACCGTGAAAGTGACCGTGACCGGAGAGAAAAATACGATCGATCAACTGAAACCGGAAGATCTGCTGATCTATGCCGACCTGACCAATATCGCCGGACCGGGCATTTATAAGGATGTGCCGCTCCGTTACAGCGTTTTGAAACCCGGTATCGAAGGAATTTCTGCCGTCTTTATCAACCCGCTGGCAATTCCGGAAATTACGGTGGAGGAAAAGACAGGTCCGCTTTCTCCTGCTCTTCAGAACCTTGTGCCGGAAGAGAAGAAGGCAGAAGTAAAGAAGCCGGAAGAGAAGAAGGCAGAAGTAAAGAAGCCGGAAGAGAAGAAAAAATAATGTTTACCGAATAGAGCAAGGAGCAATATCATGATTCGAAGAAAAGATGAATTCGTGAAAGAAGAACGTACTGCCATGCGCGGTGGAAACGGTACCGTGAAAATGGAACATATCTGGAAGAAAGGCGACGGCTTGAACAGCAATGTCCGTATGTATTCCAAATTGATCCTGGAACCGGGTACTTCCATCGGTTATCATGTTCATGAAAACGAAGAAGAAATCTTTTTTGTGGTGTCCGGCAGAGCAGAAGTGGATGATAACGGCGTGAAAGCCATTCTGGAGACCGGAGACAGCATCGTGACCCACGGTGGAGAAGGTCACAGCATCGCAGCCCTCGGTGATGAAACTCTGGTCGTGCTTGCCATGATCCCCTGTTATTGAGATAGAGCGTGACCCGACGCGGAACGGCGCGGTCCAGCCCCGGAGGGGCTGCCGCCGCACCACACAAAAAGCGCAGGC
>JAGAPM010000263.1 GCA_017623265.1 Lentisphaeria bacterium
CATGGAGTCTGCTGAGGAAGTCGATCTGGCACTGGGGAGCCAATTCGGTTCCGAGGTTGAATGCGATCCGCCGGTTTGCGAAGACCATTTTATCATCATCCACCATCAAATTATAGACCAGCGAAGACCCGGTATTGTATGTCAGGATGGAGTAGCGTCTCAATTTGACCTTATCATCAGCAGAGGCCGTTTTTCCGGTCAGGGACGGCAGCCCCACTTCGGCTTTCCATACGGTCTGCCCCTTCACAATGGAAATATAAGTGGGCTGGGAAAGATATTCGTGGTGGAGCAGGCTGTGTCTCAAAACGGCTTTAATGGCATATCTTCCGGGAATCTGCAGGTCATAATAATCGCACAGATTGAATGTATATTCCTTTGTTGCACCGGGGGGGATGATACTGCCGGTCAACGGGGGATAGACCGCATGATCTTTCAGTGGCAGGGCGTGTTTCAGCGAAGCATCCATGGGATCGATCTCGAAACGCAGGGTCCCTTTCAGTTTTTCATTGCTGCCGAAAGCCAGGGGATGGGCAGCGCGGTTTGTGATGGAAACACGCACAAAAACCGGTTCAAAGGGCAGGTAACTGCTCTGGGAGATCTTGATCTGGATTCCGATCTGGGCATGGATTTCCGCCATGAGGCAGAAAAAGGAGACTGCCACTGCGAGGAGGAGCATCGACTTTTTCATTTTCTGTGTCATCATCTATTACCTTTCTTTTCTTGCTTTTTTCATTCAATCCAGCATGGCGATCGCATTTTCTGCGGCGATCTCCGCAGAGATCCCGGCATGACAGCGCAGGTCGGCACATTTTTTCCGGAAACAGCGGAGACATTCCAGCTCCGGCTGAAGGACTTTTGCTTTTTTACTGTAAGGACCGGTCAGTTCGGGCGATGTAGGTCCGAAAAACGAAAGGACCGGCACATCCAGTGCAGCGCCAATGTGCATGGGACCGCTGTCGTTGCAGAGGAGCAGGGAACACTTGCGGATCAGTTCCACCAGATCGCCGGTCCCGGATCTTCCGCAAAGATCGAAAGCATTTTCCGGCTTTTTGAGCAGACTTTTCACTTTCTGCGCATCTGCGGAATCCGATTTTGTTCCCAACAGCATGATGGTATAATCACCTTCCATACGGTTCACGATCTCCGCAAAAAATTCCGGTTCCCACTGTTTTGTGACCCATCGGGTGCCGGTGGCGATCCCGATGATCTTTCTGCCGGCAGGGATCCCCGCTTCCGCCATGATCCGCTCCGCATTTTCCAGATATTCCGGCACGACCGGCAGAGGACAGGAAAAATCGATCTCATCCACATTTTTTTTCAGGAACCCCGCAATTGCCCGGTTGTTCCGCTCAACGGCGTGGATCCGGAGATCCATTTCCAATTTTGTGTTGTAGAAAAGTTTTGCCATACCCTCTCTGGGTGCAGCAGGACCGGCGCAACATTTTGACCGTGCCATACTCGCAAACCATGCACTGCGGAACAACCCCTGCAAATCGATCACCGCATCATAAGTCTCGCCTTTGAGCGCTTTCCGGAGTTTGGCGAGCGCAGGCAGAAATGTTTTGAACGAGCCGAGCCCCTTCCGGTCGAAAAGGATCGTTTTCTGAACTTCCGGCAGATATTTCAAAACCGGTTCGAATGCGGGATGGATCAGCCAGTCAGCGCAACCGCCGGTCTCCCGGCAGAGTGCATGTACGGCGGGGAAAGCGTGAAGGACATCGCCGAGACTGCTTGGTTTGACGATCAGGAACCGCATACAGGGACCAGCTTTCCTGCGGTCAACCGCCGACTTCAAGGCGTGAAGCAAGGCGTTCCGGCAAACCGGCAGCCCGGATCTTTGCCTGTGCGGTGGCGATATCGTAGGGAACGGTGTAGCGTGTGATCACCATTTTTTCATCATCGTAAACCGCAAAAGAAGCTCTGGGATCCCGGTTGCGGGGCTGTCCCACGCTGCCCACATTGACCAGATACTTGAATCCGTTCTGGATGAAAATTTCGGAATAGGTTTCACGGGTGAAATCGGTCTCGCCGTGCATTGCCCAGTCTGTGATCTCTTCGATCGGCTTTCCGGAGTGCATCAGTACCGGTTTCTTGCAAAACGCCAGAGGCACATGTGAATGCCCGCAGAAGCAGAGGAGCGTGTACTGGTACGCGAAGTTATCTGCCGCATGGTGAGAATCGAAGATATAGCCCCAGGAATCCGGGCTGTCCAGCGTGGCATGGACCACGGTCAGTTTTGTGCCGTGCGGTGAAACGCGCAGGGGAAGACGCGCCAGATATTCCCGTTCATCTGCGCTGAGCTGGGACTTTGTCCAGAGAACCGCAGCCCGTGCATGGGGGTTGAATCCTTCCATGACTTCATCATCGTTGGATGCGAATTCATCGTGGTTTCCTTTGACGACTGCCAGAGGATTAAGGGAACGGAGCAGCTGCAGACATGCGGAGGGATCCGCACCGTAGCCCACGGTATCGCCCAGACAGATATACTGGTTGACGCCCAGCTGCCCGCATTTTTCCAAAACAGCCCGGAATGCTTCCAGGTTGCCGTGAATATCACTGACAATTGCGTATTTCATATTTTTATCCGTTCTGTTATCTTTTTCTGATTTCAACTGTACATCCGGAATATAACCCCTGAAACGCATTTATCAAAGTTTAAAATTGAAAAAAAATGAAATTTTCTTGATTTTCTTTCTCTTTCTTAAAAAATTTTGAAAAAATTGCTTGAAAAATGTAAGATCACGATTTATGTTTCACAATGTGGTGAAATTTTTTAAAAAACTATGACAGAAAGGTGAAAGATTGTGGCGGAGAACAGCGATTATATTTTGGAGCTGTTGACCGAATACGGTATGGTAACACCGGAACAGGTCGATGAAGGCTGGCAGAAAGTATCAGACTCCGATGGCAGACTCGATATTATCGAAGCACTGCAGGAACTGAAATATGTGGAACGGGATGAGCTCATGGCGATGCTCGCACAGCAGTACGGGCTGGAAACGCTTGATCTGACCGGATACGAGATCCCGGACGAGATCATTCAAACCATGACCCCCGAAATCGTGCGCCAGTACAATGCAATTCCCGTGATGGTCCACGATGATGTCCTCACGGTCGCCATGAGCGATCCCACCGCCATGGATGCTCTGGACGGGCTGCGTTATGTGCTGAACCGGGATGTGGAGGCAGTGATCTCCCCGCAGGAACAGATCCAGAAGGTCATGGACCGCTACTACGGCACCCTCACCGACTCCGTGAACACGCTGTTGAACGGTATGGAAACCGGCAATCTGGAACAGGTGGAGGATGCGGATTCCGGCAACGAAGCCAGCGGTGATGACGCCCCGATCATCCGCCTTGTTTATCTGCTTATTACGGAAGCATATAAGATGAAGGCTTCCGACATTCACCTGGAACCGCTGGAACGCCGGTTCCGTGTCCGTTACCGTATCGACGGTGTCCTCCGGGAAATGGAAAGTCCGCCGAAATATCTGCAGAGCAACATCATCTCCCGTATCAAGATCATGTCCCGCATGGACCTTTCCGAAAAGCGGATCCCGCAGGACGGCCGTATTCAGGTCATGGTGCAGGGAGTCAGTATCGACCTCCGTGTATCTGACATCCACACGACTCACGGCGAAAGTATCGTCATGCGTATTTTGGAC
>JAGAPM010000264.1 GCA_017623265.1 Lentisphaeria bacterium
CCCTACTCGCGACTTGTCCTCCATAGCCTTGGCGAAGGAGGAAGCGAGAAAACTTCACGGGCGGCATAAGCTGACCTCTTCACAAGTGTAATGGCGCGTTAGCGGAATGAAACGTCTTCACAAGTAAGTCTTCTCTGGAGTTTGGCGAAGATGTGAAGAAAACCTTCGGTTTTGAGTGAAGAGCTTTTGTTGGCACAAAAGCGTGAAGAGAAGACTTACGTCTTCGTTCGCCATTTTTTTGACAAAAAAATGGCGGAGAGAGCGGGATTCGAACCCGCGGTAGGGTTTGATCCCTACGACGGTTTAGCAAACCGTTCCTTTCGGCCACTCAGGCATCTCTCCGGAACTGTTGTCAAACAGTAAAGTGTATGGTCTACAATGTAGCCCCATTTTTGAAAAAATCAAGCCCGGAATTAAAAATAAATGAAAAAAATGCAGAATAAAAGAAAGACAACCGGATCAGCACATGCCCGATCCGGTTGTCCTGAGCTTTTTCTGATCAGAGATCAGTCAACGATCGCCACCTGATATTCACCCGGTGTTGCGATGAACTTGCCGTCGATCTTCTGAATACCGGCGGCACCGAGGGCGATCTCTGCGCCGGGCAGGTCGATCTCCGCCGTGGTCCCGATGGGCACTTCAAACATCCAGAGGATCATATTTTCTTCTCTGCGCCAGCCGGAAGCGATCACGCCGTACTGGGAATGATACGCCCCCATGGCATGATCCAGTTTTTTGCCGAATCGTGGCGCAAGACGGAAGTGTTTGAATCCGGCATATTCCAGTTTATCGGTCATGGGCTGGATGCCGCAGATCGTTTCGTAGAACCATTCGCCCACCGCGCCGTATGCGTAGTGATTGAAGGAGTTCATGTGAATATCGCCGAATCCGGAATCTTCGTTCCAGCTGTTCCAGCGTTCCCACATGGTGGTGGCGCCCTGGGTCACGGGGTAGAGCCAGCCGGGGTAGGAGGTCTGGGAGAGCAGGTCGTACGCCAGATCGATTTCTCCGATTTTTGTCAGCACCGGCAGCAGCAGCGGCGTGCCGAGGAAGCCGGTGGAAAGGTGCAGTTTGTGCGTGTCCTTGATGCTCTTGACCAGCTGTTTGCAGACGTTTTTATACGCTTTTTCCGGAGCAAGATCAAAGTGCAGTGTCAGGAGCGCTGCGGTCTGGGAGGTTTCCACCAGTTTGTTGTTCTTGAAGAATTCCTTCTGGAATGCTTCTTTTACCGATTCCGCCAAGTTGGAAAGATAGATTGCATCTTCCTTCTTGCCAAGCAGTTCTGCGTGATGTGCCACAACCTTCATCATGCCTGCCATATAAGCCGTGCAGAGCAGAGGATCGGAGGTCGGGTCATCCAGATTCAGCCAGTCGTGATAACGGGTGTTGCTCACGATGAGCTTGTTGTCGGCGTAACGGATCTGCGCCAGCAGATAGTCCTTCATATTGGCGTAAAAGGCTTCCAGCAGGCGGATGTCGCCGTACTTCCGGAGCATGACATCCGGGCAGACGATCCCGGCATCCGCCCAACCGGTGGAGAAGAAGGAGCCGAAGAAGCCGTCGGTGAAGCAGCGGTACTGGTCCGGCGCCCAGGACTTGAAGCCTTCGATCGTTTCGCTGCAAAGGTTCAGGTCTTTGATCCACTTGGTGTAAAATTCGGGACAGTTCATGTTGTAGGTCGCCACGTTGGCAAAGACCTGTGTGTCGCCGGTCCAGCCGAGGCGTTCATCGCGCTGGGGGCAGTCTGTCGGGACGTCAAGGAAGTTGCCGCGCTGTCCCCAGACAATGTTCTGGAACAGCTTGTTGATGAGGGGATCGGAACATTCGAAAGCCCCGACCTCTTCCAGATGGGAATGGATCACGTGGGCTTCAATGTTTTCTTCCGTCAGTTCTCCGGGCCAGCCGCTGATTTCCAGATAACGGAAGCCGTACCAGGTGAAGGTGGGCTCGTAAACCACATTTTTATTATTGCCCGCAATGTATGTGGTGGTCGCCAGAGCCTTACGCAGGTTAGAGGTGTAGAGAGAACCGTCTTCGTTCAGCATTTCTCCGTGACGGATCGTGATGACGGTGCCGCGGACTGTCTTTTTCAGTTTGATCCGTTCCCGACCGGTCAGGTTCTGACCGAAGTCCACCACGAATGTAGCCGCATCTTTGCGCTTTGTGATGGAGACCGGTTTCAGCGCCATGATCCGGCGGATGGGAGCGCCGCTCTGCCATTCGATGATGGGGAAGGCGCTGCGGTTGATCACATCCTTGTAGAAGATCCGGGCATTTTCTCCTTCCAGAACTTTGGCGCAGTATTCATCCCGGGTGGGTTCTTCAGCGGTCATCCATGCGTAGGAGTCTTCCTGTGCATCAAAGGTTTCGCCGAGATAAATGTCACTGAGGCGCTCCCCGCTGCAGGCGGGGTTGGCCAGGACACGGTAATTTTCATCGGAGACCATCATTTCCGTTGAGCCGTCGGCGTAGGTCAGATGCAGTTCCTGACAGAGTGCCGGGTGAGGACCGTATGTTACATCGCCGCCGTTCCAGTTCCGTGCGATCAAGCCGCAGAACCAGCCTTCCGCCAACAGGTCGGCAAGCACGTTGACACCCTGTTTGATGAGCTTCGTTACATCGTATGCCTGATACTGCACGCGGTTGTAGTAGTCCGTCCAGCCGGGGGTGAAAATATCTTCGGTGACATTTTTGCCGTTGATGTATGCCTGATAAAGCCCCAGTGCGGTGGTGTAGAGGCGTGCTTTTGCCACTTTCTTTTTGACCTCAA
>JAGAPM010000265.1 GCA_017623265.1 Lentisphaeria bacterium
AAGCTCTTGCCCATGGGGTTTTTCACACGGATCGTTTTGGCGATCTGCATCGGCCAGCTGGCACCGAATGCGATCAGCATGACCATTTCAAGAATAGGGGAAATTTCCATATTTTTGATCCTTTCATTTTAACTTTTGGTGCATATAAAATAGCATATTTTTTCTTTTTTTCAAGTACCCTGTTGCATTTTGAAAACAGCGTATTATATTGATTGGCACAAACAGAACTTTTGAAGGGAACTCAATTCATGACACAGGCTGACTGCAGGGTGAGCGCGCTGGCGGATCTGACTCAACTGCGGAACAATTTTGAAACGATCCGGCAGAGAATCGCCCCACTCGACCTGATAACGATCGTCAAGGCAAATGCATACGGGATCGGCGTTCATCCTGTGGCAGAAACGCTGAAAGCCGCCGGAAGTGCCGGATTCGGTGTTTCCTGCTGGCACGAAGCGCAAGATCTGCTCCGGTATGACCTGCCTGTTCAAATCCTCGGCGGCATCTTTCCCGATGAACTCCCCCATGTGGTACAGAACAATGTTATTGCCGGGATCACGGATTGGGAAACAGCGCAGGAGTTCAGCGCAGAGGCAGTCCGGCAAAACCGCACGCTTCAATGTCATTTCAAACTGGATACCGGCATGGGCAGACTTGGGATCCGTTGGGAGCAGGCTCCGGAATTGATCCGGCGTGTCGTTTCCCTGCCGAATCTGGACTGTTGCGGGATTTACGCCCATTTTCCGAAAGTCAGCGATGATCCGTTCAGTCTGGAACAGGTGCGCCGTTTCAAACAGGTTTTGAGCGATTGCGCTGTTTCCGGAATCTCATTCAAAAAAATCCATATGGCAAATACGGACGCACAGTTGGCACTGGAACCGGCCCGGTCCGCACCGTTCAATATGGTGCGAGTGGGACTGGGGCTGTACCGGAATGTGGTATCATTGAAGACCAAACTGGTTTCCGCCCGCCGGATGCCGGCGGGACATTCCATCGGCTACGAAAGGACATGTATTCTGGAAAAAGATACCCTTGTCGGCACCATCGCCGCCGGATATGCAGATGGTTTGCCGCTGGCGCTTTCCAACCGGGGACGGGTCCTTTATCGTGGTAAATCCTGCCCGATTCTCGGCAGGATCTCCATGGACTACACCACGATTGCCCTGCCGCCGGATACAAAATGGAAAAAAGGCGATCCCGTTACCTTGATCGGATCAGACGGCAATGAATGTATCACCATGGAAGAATGGGCTGATCTGAAGCAGACACATGTTTATGATATTCTCTGCTCCATCAGTCCACGGGTCCACCGGGAATACTGCTGATCACTTACCACAGTATTTCAACACGATCCCGCTCAACCAGGGCAGCTTGCCGATCCGCAGACTCTGTGCCTGCCCGTGCGCCGGGATCTCTTCTGTCGGAATGGGATCCCAGTTCAGAATACCGGTTCCACCATATTCGTGGCGGTCGCTGTTGAAGACTTCCCGCCACTTGCCGGGCAGCGGAACGCCGATCCGGAAATCTTCCGGAACAGCAGGAGTCAGATTCAGGATCACCAGATAAGGCGTCTTCTTTTCCTTATCCCACCGGACATAGGAAACAATACTCTGTTGCACATTTCCGCCATCGATCCACTGGAATCCGGCGGGTGAAAAATCATTATTCCAAAGGCTGGGCGTTTCTTTGTAGAACCGGTTCAGATCTGCCAGCATGGTCTGCATACCTTTGTGCTTGGGATAATCCAGCAGAAGCCAGTCCAGACTCTGATTGCAGTTCCATTCGATCATCTGTGCGAACTCGCCACCCATGAAAAGCAGTTTCTTGCCGGGATGCGTCATCATCCACACATAAAGAGCCCGGAGATTGGCAAACTGCGATTCATAATCACCCGGCATCCTGCCGATGATGGAACGTTTTCCGTGGACAACTTCATCGTGACTCAAAGGCAGCACAAAATTTTCCGAGTAGGCATAATGAAGGGAGAAAGTCAGCATACCGTGATGATAGATCCGGTAAAGGGGATCGTTTTCAAAATAGTCCAAAGTATCGTGCATCCAGCCCATATTCCACTTGAATGTAAAGCCCAGCCCGCCGCAGTAAAGAGGCTTGGAAACACCGGGCCAGGAAGTGGATTCCTCCGCAACCATCATGATTCCCGGGTAGAGCTTGTGGGTCAATTCGTTCAGATGCTTCAGAAAGTCGATCGCCTCCAGATTTTCATTGCCGCCGTACTTGTTCGGGATCCATTCGCCCGGCTTGCGGGAATAGTCCAGATAGAGCATGGAAGCAACTGCATCCACACGCAAGCCGTCCACATGAAATTTATCCAGCCAGTAGAATGCGCTGCCCAACAGGAAACAGCGTACTTCTGCCCTGCCGAAATTGAATACATAAGTTCCCCAGTCCAGCTGTTCGCCCTGCCGGGGGTCGGCGTGTTCGTAAAGAGCAGTGCCATCGAATCTGCCGAAACAGAAAGCATCTTTCGGGAAATGCGCAGGGACCCAGTCCAGGATCACGCCGATTCCTTTCCGGTGCATGTGATCGACAAAGTAAGCGAAATCTTCCGGTGTACCGAAGCGGGATGTCGGGGAATAGAATCCGGTGACTTGATACCCCCAGGACTGATCCAACGGGTGTTCACAAATCGGCAGCAGTTCCACATGAGTATAGCCCATTTTCAGCACATAATCGGCAAGGGCATGTGCGATCTCCCGGTAGTTCGGGAACGGATCGTCCGGACTTTTCCGTTCCGGCAGACCCGGTCCGCCCCAGGATCCCAAATGCACTTCATAGATGTTCAGCGGCTGCTCCTGTATGTTGCTGTTGGAGCGTTTTTCCAGCCACTTCCGGTCGTGCCAGTCAAATTCCGAATCCTGCGGAACGATTCCCGCATTGCCGGGACGCAGTTCCGTCTGTTGCGCGTAGGGATCCAGTTTTGTCAGCAAGTCACCGTTCTTTGTACGGATCTCATATTTATAGAGATCGCCCGGTTTCAGACCGGGTATGAAAAGTTCCCAGATACCGGAATTCCCCATGAGCCGCATGGGGTGGCGTCTGCCGTCCCAACAGTTGAAAGATCCCACGACCGAAACCCGTTCCGCATTTGGCGCCCAGACGGTAAATCCGACACCTTCCACACCGCCGGGTCTGCGGACATGTGCCCCCATCACATCAAACACTCTGCGGTGTTCGCCCTGATTGAAGAGATAAAGGTCCATTTCACCGATCTGGGGCATAAAATGGTAAGGATCCTCGCTCACGAAAACATCAGAACCGTGGTGATATTCCAGCGTATAGTTGAAATGATTTTTCCGGCGGGGGAAACGAACACGGAACACACCTGCCGGATGGATCTTTTCCATCTCAAACTGTTTTTCGCCGGTTGTCAATACGATCCGGTCTGCGGTCGGATCGTAAACCCGGACTTCCACCCCGGCTCCGTCCACATTGTGCATTCCAAGGTATGCATGAGGATCCCGGCAGGTACCGGCGATCACCTGCTGCATCAAATCTGCACCGGTGGGATCGTTTTTCATTTTCCGCATTGTTTCTGACCTTTCCTTGAATATTTTTCTAAATGTAAAACATACAGACCGCGATTTCAAGCAAAAAATCTGATCTCTCTTTGAAAAATACCGGACTTTGCACTATATTACCTCATATTTCAGAAAGGAGATCGTATTTATGATGTTTGCAGATATTTTTATTCAACGGCTCTTCGATGATCCGCGTTCTTTTTTCATGCTCACGTTTATCGTGGTTTTTTCCGTCTGCATGCACGAGTACAGTCACGCACAGGTAGCCTTGTGGATGGGGGACAGCACGGCAGCAGACCGGGGGCATCTGACATTGAATCCTCTGAAACAAATGGGCTTTTTCTCCATTCTCATGCTGTTGGTGCTGGGTTTTGCCTGGGGGGCTGTGCCGGTGAATCCGGCGAATATGAAGAACAAATACGGCAGACTTCTGACCAGTTTTGCCGGACCGGCGATCAATCTGATTCTGTTCAGCCTTGCCTGGGTCTTTTTCGGGATCACCTGTAATCTGCAGGATATGCCGGGCTCCGCTTCCATTTTTCTCTTCCTGTTCGGGCTGATGAATCTGGTATTATTCGTATTCAATATGCTGCCGGTCCCGGGATTGGACGGCTGGAACATCTGCACCTGGTTTTTCCCGAAACTGGCAATGCCGAACTCGGAAGTAGTCAAGGGAGCGATGGTGATCCTGATCTTCGCAGCGTTTATGTTTGTCAGTTATCTTTTTCAGTTTGCAGGAGATGTGATGCAAACTGCCCCGGATTTCTTCCGGCAGATCCTGTAAGCGGGATCAAAGTTCGTAAAACTGCAGATAGAAATTCAGCAGCGCCTTTTCCGCCGTATTGCGGGGGCGCGGATTCTGCTTTTCAAATTTCACGGGTTCGGCGTCATTGAAAAACACATAGATCGTTTCCGAAATATCCCGGCAAAGTGCAAATGGCTTTTTCGTTGTGAAATCTCTGCCGGAAAATGTCTCCGGCACATCTTTTCCCAACATCCGTGCAAAGGTTGCCGGCAAGTCAATTGTAGAGAACAGCTGGTTCGGATCAAGTCCCTCCAATTTCTGCTTTGTGATAAAGATCAGCGGGATCTTTGCCGGGGATGCCAATACTTTTCTGCGGGTGAAGTTTTTACCATGGCTTGCACTGTGATCTGCAGTCACGATCAGCAGGGTACGATCATCGAACAGTTCCGGATCTGCCGTAAATTCGCGGACAAACCGTCCCACATTATCATCAACGCCATGAATGGAATCATAGAACGGCACACCGAATTTATGCTGCTGTGCGGTCGATCCGGAGGCGTGGTATGGATTATGGGAGTCCATGGTCGTAACCAGCATAAAATAGCGATCCGGCTTTTCTTTGCGGAGCAGATCCAGCGTCACCCGGAACATCGATTCATCGGAAAGCCCCCAGCCGCCAGCTCCGGTGGCATAATCATAATCCCGGCGGATCTCTTCCTCAAAGAGCATCCGGTCAAAGCGCAGCATCAGGTGAAAACGTTTGCGGTTGTCCCCGAACTCTCCACCCACCGGACAGAGGAAATAGCTGGTATAGCCGGCCTCGCGGAATAAATCGCAGATCGAAACATTACGGATCTTCTGATCCGGTTTATAGTCCGGCCGGGAAAGGATCAGGGAATTGATCCCCCAGGAAGTCGGATGGGAAGCGGAATAATAGTTATTGAAGGAAAGATGTTCCTGCTTCAACCGGTCCAGATTCGGGGTCAGACCGGCTGGCATTTCCGGGTTGTTGGAGTTGAGAAAATCCCCATCCAGCGATTCGATCGCAAGAATCAGGATCCGGTCAAAACGGGGCAGTTTCCCGGGAAGCGCCCGTTCGGTTGCAGTCTGCAGCAAACCTTTTTCCAGCAGCCATTGTTTTTCATCCGGAGCAAAGTCGATCTTCCGGTATCCATACTTTTCCTCACCCATGCCATAAAGTTCCTTCGCTCCGTCACGGATGATTTCGGAAAAAGAGATCGTCAACGGCATGATCACATGCCCCGTATAATTTTCCTCAACCACCGTATTCACTTCCCGGTACCAGGTATAACGGGCATTGGCAATCAGCGAAAGGACAAGAAAGATCATCACGCAGACCAGCGCACGGTCTTGACGGTTCTCCTGACGGACATACCGGACAGCGCAGACGCAGCAATACACAATCCCCCACAGGACCAGCAGCCCCGCCGCCGTACCCCAGAGATAATAATACTCCCCGATCATCGCCTTGACACCCTCATGATCCGTATGCTCATGAAGCATCACAAGAGAATCAAAAGTCAGGGGCATGAACGATTCCGTATAAAGGAAGATCGTCCCGATCTTGGCAAGCAGATAAAGCGCCGTCACAACCGTACCAGCCACGGCAAGGACCCGGCTGCGTAACGCCAGTGCCAGCGCCAGCAGGATCGCAGCAGGAAGCAGATCCGTAAACAGCATGTCCACGATCAGGTTTGTATAGCCCGGATCCGCCACGATCCAGAATACAACCGGCAGGATCATCCCCAGCGTTGCGCCACCGATCAAAACATGTTCAAACGGGTGAAGTCCGGCAAATTTTTCCCAGCGTGCTTTCCATACCTGCCGATTCATTTTTCAGACTCCTTTTCCAGTCGCACCGGTTCCAAAAAACCATCCTCAAGAACACGGAACAAGCACCGGTTCACCGTTTCTTCCAACACCTCAAAACCCGGCACGAAAAGGCTACGGAAATCCTGATAAAACTCCGGGCGGGCAGATTCAATAAAAACATAGGTC
The DNA here is from genome assembly GCA_017623265.1 of Lentisphaeria bacterium. Lineage (GTDB taxonomy): Bacteria > Verrucomicrobiota > Lentisphaeria > Victivallales > UBA1829 > SIG77. Next base: position 6,301 of record JAGAPM010000265.1, read on the forward strand.
AGCCCCTTGTCCAGAAATTCTTTCCGGACCGCTTCCGGGGTCGTGACCGTTACATAGGTCCATTCATACGCATTGGATTTCTTGACAAGAACCGGATCCCAGTTTTTCAGCTCCCGGAAGTTATCCGGATAAAGATAGCTGCCGTAGAAATTCTTGAAACCGATCCCCGTAGATGTGATCAAACCGAACTTGACACCATCCCGGGCGAGAAGCTCATGATAGACC
>JAGAPM010000266.1 GCA_017623265.1 Lentisphaeria bacterium
GAAAGAAGGATCACCATCACAGGTACGCCAGTGGAAAATTCCCTTGCCGATCTCTGGAGTATTTTTGACTTTATCTGCCCTGCTCTGCTGGGAACGCCCACAGCATTCCGGGCATTTGTCAGGCGTATGGATGAGGCGAAACCGGTTCCTGATTATACGCCTCTGCGAAAACTGGTACGCCCCTTCATTCTGCACCGTTTGAAGACTGATAAAACGATCATTGCCGATCTGCCGGATAAAATCGAGCGGAACGAACGGACCGCCCTGACACCGTTCCAGGCAAAATTCTATACCCGGATCGTGGAGATGATGAAACGGGATCTGGCTGCCGCTGATGAATCCCGCCGTAACGGTGTGGTATTGAGTTATCTGCTCCAGTTCAAACAGATCTGCAACCATCCTTCCCAGTTCTCCGGGAATGGAGAGTTTGCACCGGAGAAAAGCGGAAAGATGATGCGGCTTGCGGCGCTGGCGGAAACAATCGCAAAAAACAGCGAAAAAATGTTGGTATTTACGCAGTTCCGGGAAATGACAGATATCCTTCACGACCAACTGACTGCGATCTTCCACCGTCCCGGTCTGATCCTGCATGGCGGGATCCCTGTGGAACAGCGTGCCCGTCTTGTCCGGGAATTTCAGGCTCCCGGCGGTCCGCCCTTTTTTGTGATCTCGTTGAAAGCCGGCGGAACCGGTTTGAATCTGACCGAGGCGACTCATGTGGTGCATTTTGACCGTTGGTGGAATCCTGCGGTAGAAAATCAGGCAACGGACCGGGCATATCGGATCGGACAGAAAAAGACGGTTCTCGTACACAAATTTGTCACACCCGGTACCATTGAAGAAAAAATTGAAAAATTGATCGCCGGTAAAACATTTCTGGCAAAATCCCTGCTTGACCACGGGACCGTGCAATTGCTGACCGAAATGAACAATGAAGAACTGCTGAATTTCGTAAAACTGGATCTGAACGCCGTGGAGCAGGAATAAGGTTCAGAGATCGATCTCGATCCCGAAAGCAGCGGAGAGATCCTCTGCAGAGAGATCGCTTTCCGATTCCGTTCCGGCAATCGCCTCCAGTGCAAAAAAACGTTTCGGATCGATCCCGCGCAGGGTAAAAAACAACTCCGGCTGATCGTCCAGACGCGGTGCGATCGCATAAAGAGCGGCAGCAGCATGTCGGCACAAAACGGCATCATCCAGACAATCGCAGCTTGGTTTCAGTTCGCTGTACCGGGGAAAAAGACCAAACGCAGGATCGCAAATCAACTCCATGACTTCATCGGAAAGTTTCCCTTGAATCAGATCAATGAGGCTGGTCAATTTCCCCGCGCAGGCATTCCGCAGGGCATCCAGCTGTTCCCCCTCCACACCGCTGAAGCGGATCCGGACCTGATATAAACGATCTGCTGCGACTTGCGCCGATGCGCAGTTTTCACTCAATTTCAGATCAATCACTCCACCATTTTTCAACAGACTTCTACCGGCGGGGAGACGGCTTTCGTAATCCTGCCAGTTCTCAACGGCGCGACACCAGGCACGCCCCCAGAAACTGGTGGCAATGGCTTTTCCATGGGCTTTGACCGGCTGGAGTTCCTGCCCTTCTGCAGTCAGACGGTCGGCGATACTTTCTGCCGTTTCACGCCGTTTTTTCACCCGCACATAGGAATCGCCGAAGGAATCATCAAACATGCTTCATTCTTCCCGTTCGGAACAGAAATAAACTCTGCCCTTTTCCCGGTCAAACACGATCTCTTTGCTGTAAACACCGGTGGTGTAATCTTCTTTCCCGAAACAGCACAGACCATTCTTCACCGTCACGGTACGCATCTCTTCCGGAGCACCCTCCATGCGGGATGCGTAACGCTTGATGATGACCGGATCCTTGATCTCTTCCAGTTTTTCCTGTCCGTACATCGCCTTGAAATGGGCTTCTGTAACATCAAACTCATAAATCTCACAGTGGAACGGGTAACGGTAGTAACTCACATTGGTTGCAATATCCGGCAGCCAAGAGACATTTTTCACGCCCTCCCCGTCTTTCGGCATAAACTTCCAAATCAGGAAACCGAATCCCAAAAGGACCAGCACCACGCCATAGATCAGCGCAAATTTCAGCATTCTATGATTCGGATCTTCCTCCGGAATACTGCGCAGCCGCCGGTATCCCAGCAACAGCAGCAGCGGAGCAAAGATCAAGCCAACCAGACAGAGCAGCACCATCTTGACTATCTTGCCCCAAGTCGTTTTTGCTTCAATAATATCCATGATTTACTCCTTTACCGGTTGTTGATCGCCTGAATCA
>JAGAPM010000267.1 GCA_017623265.1 Lentisphaeria bacterium
GGGCTTCAAACATAAGATCCCACGCTGCCGGGTTGAAGGCGATATTCCAGTTGCCGTAGCCCCAGTTGCCGCCCATGTTGCAATTTTCAAAAGCGATACGCACGCCCCGTTCTTTTGCACGGGCTGCCAGATCGCCGAACACTGCTTTATACTGGGGGATGGATTCCGGAACCGGTTTATCCCGCAGACGGCCGGTGAAGCCGCAGATCAGTTTCGTGCCGAATTTATCGCAATTATCAATGAGAAATTCCCAGCTCTTGCGGCAGAGAACGGCATCTTCATCGCTTTCCAGCGGGTTGCCGTAAACGCCCAGTGCGGACATTTCCATGCCGTACTCATCCAGAGCTTTCTTGCAGTCGGCGGCGAAGGCGTCCGTATCGATTCCGGACATGAGCCACTTGCAGTCGTGCCCGAAAGTGACTTCGGTACATTCAAAGCCCAGTTTCCCGAGCTGGCGGATATAGTCCGGTGTGTTGGCGTTTGCCTTGGACATCGTTCCAATCAGAATATTTTTCATCTTTTCTCTCCTGATGGTTGGTTATGACTTGATCTGAACCGGTTTCCCGGTCTTTGCGCTCTTGTAGATCGCCTCAAGGATCTGCATGACCAGCAGCCCCTGTTCCCCGGTGGCATCGTGAGGCGTATCGGTGCGGATCGCTTCCACAAAATTGTAGAAGTGACTCTTAGCTTCCGGCACCGGCGGATGCAGTTTCATATCGTACTGACAGCCTGCAAGATCGGTGAAGATCTCGGCTTCAAAGGTATAGCCGCCGAAGTTGTTGTCTCCGTCCGTCTTGTTGTGCTGGAGCAGACCGGCTTTGTTGCCGAGCAGCCGGGTGGACATGAGTTCGTTTTCCCGGATATTGGTCAGCCAGGATGCTTCCAGTTCCAGCGTCGCACCGTTTTCAAACTTGATCAGTGCCACGGCAAGGTCTTCCACATCGTATTGATGTCCGTCCTGTGCCTGAAGCAGCTGTGCCAGATGATCGTATGTCGATCCCATGACCCACACCGGTTTCGGGTAGTTCATGAGCCACAGTGCCAGATCCAGACGGTGTACACCAAGATCCAGCAGCGGGCCGCCGCCGGAAAGTTCTTTTTTCCGGAACCAGCCCTGCGTGCCGAGCGGTGCCCCGCGACGGCGCAGCCATTGAGTCCGTGCAAAATAAATATCGCCGAGAATACCGCTTTCCACAGCCTTTTTCAGGGCAACGGACTGCTCACTGGTGCGGTAGGAGAAGTCGATCATGATCCGTTTGCCGACGCTTTTTGCCACGCGGATCATTTCTTCCGCCTCTTTCACGCTCATTGCCATGGGTTTTTCGCAGAGAACATGGCAGCCTGCCTTCAATGCTTCGATGGTCAGCGGTGCGTGAAATTTGTTCGGCGTTGCAATGGAGACAATATCAAGGTCTTCATTTTTCAGCATTTCCGTCAGGGTGGAATAACATTTTTCCACTCCCAGCTTTTTTCTGCCGATCTCTTCCAGCCGGACCGGATCAATATCCGCCACAGCCACCAGTTCCGCACCCGGATGGCTCCGGTATCCGTGAACATGGTTCTGCCCCATGCCGAGTCCAACAACCCCGCAACGTAATTTCCGTTCTGTTTTTTTCTTCGCCATAATCACTCCTTACGATTTGATCTTGACCGGTTTGTTGGTTTCCGCACTCTTGTAGATCGCATCCAGAATCCGCATATTGTAAAGACCCTGTTCCGGCGTACAGTCGTGGGGTTTATCCTTGATGATCGCTTCGATCAGATTGTACATGTTGACATGCACATCCGGCACCGGCGGGTGCAGACGCATATCGTATTGACATCCGTCTTTTTCAAGGTAGATGTCTGCAAACGAGTCATAAACGTCGCCGATATTGTGGTGGAGGATCCCGCCTTTCGTACCCAGCAGACGGGTGGAAACGTGTTCCCGCTCCTTGATGTGGGAACACCAGGAGGCTTCCAGTTCCAGCGTGGCACCGTTTTCAAATTTGATCATGGCGACCGCCAGATCTTCCACGTCGTATTCCTTGCCTTCCTTGCGGGCGATCTCCTGTGCAATGGGATCGTACGTCGCACCCATAACCCAAGTGGGTTTCGGGAAGTTCATCAGCCATACCGCCAGGTCAAGACGGTGTACGCCGATATCGATCAGCGGTCCGCCGCCGGAAAGTTCCTTTTTGCCGAACCAGCCGCCGAACCCCGGCAGACGTCTCCGGCGCATCCAAATGCTCCGGGCAAAGTAAATATCCCCCAGCGTTCCGGCATCCACCGCCCGCTTGATGGCGTATGCTTCCGGGCTGATCCGGGAGGAAAAGTTGATCATGACCCGCTTGCCGGTGCGCTTGCTGGCTTCGATCATCTTCAAACCGTCTTTTTCCGAGAGAGCCATGGGCTTTTCGCAAAGGACATGACAACCGGCTTCCAGCGCTTCCACGGTCTGTGGCATGTGCAGTTTATTGGGCGTGGCAATGGACATGACATCCAATTTTTCATGACGGAGCATATCGGTCAGTGTGGGATACCGTTTGTCGATCCCGTAAGCGTTACCCACATCTTCCAACCGTGCCGGATCCAGGTCCGCAATCGCCACAACTTCAGCGTTCGGATGGGTGCGGTAGCCTTCAATGTGTCTGCGTTTCCCAACACCAAGCCCCACAACACCGCAGCGGAGTTTACCTTTGAATTCACTCATTTCTGATCTTGCCTTACTTTATTTTGCTTTGTTTTCAATGGGTTCCAGCGGTTCCACGCAGGGGCAGATATGTTCCCGCAGCTGCGTCCGGGGCGCTGCCCAGTTCGCCGCATTCACAAGAACCTTTTTCACATTTTCGTTGTAGTAGATGGGGAAGGATTCGTGACCGGGGGAGAAGTAGAAGATTCTGCCGCGACCCCGTTCGTACGTCACGCCGCTGCGGAAGACTTCGCCGCCTTCGTACCAGGAGATGAACACTACTTTATCCGGCGTGGGAATATCAAAATGTTCGCCGTACATTTCGCACTGTTCGATCTCAAAATATTCGCCCAGCCCCTGCGCAATGGGGTGACCCGGTTCGATGACCCACACCCGTTCTTTTTCTGCCCATTCACGCCATTTGAGGGAGCAGTCGGTCGCCATCATGCGCTTGAAGATCTTGGAGAAATGGGCGGAGTGCAGGCAGATCAGCCCCATACCTTCAATCACACGCTTCTGAACACGGTCCACGATCTCGTCGGAAACATCACCGTGCTTGCAGTGACCCCACCAGAAAAGCACATCCGTGTTGTCCAGAACTTCCTGTGTCAGACCGTGTTCCGGCATATCCAGCGTAGCGGTGGTGACATTGAAGTTCCCTGCTTCGTTCAGTGCTGCAGCCACTGCCGCATGGATCCCTTCCGGGTAAACCTTGCGGATCCGTTCTTCGGACTGCTCGTGCCAATATTCATTCCAGACGGTAACATTAATCTTTCCGTTGTTCATTTTGTAACCTTTTCTTAAAATTTTTGGATTTTTTTCATTCTATATACAATTTACGCCTTGAAAATCATCTTTCAAACGGCTATTAGTATGCAAAATGTGATAACAGTCTACAATTTGTGAGAAAGGCAAAAATATGAGGATTTGGCAGACCCGTTTTCAGGTGGTTCAGGGCTTTGAATCGCTGCCAGCACCCAATGAAATCGTATATGAACGGCAGACCGGACCGGAATACCACATGGATGAGGCTCGGCGCCCCCAGGTTCAGGCGGCACAGATCGTCTGCACCATTTCCGGCGAAGGTGTTTTCCGTCAACGGGATAAACTTTATACCCTCACGCCCGGAATGGCGTTCATTGCTCCGCTCTGTGACCCGGATATTTCCTATTATTACCCGGGGAAGGGCGCCGAGCCGTGGGATTTTCTCTGGTTCGCCTTTTCCGGACCGCAGGCTGTGGGGATCGTGAATGAGATCAACCGCCGTTACGGCTATATCTTCCGGTTGCCGCTGGATACGGGGCTGATCCCCCATCTGGAAAGTTTCCGGAATCAGCGGAATGTGTTTCAGATCATTTCTCCCATGGCGGGCGCAAAGATCGTGCAGGATGTGCTGGCGGCGTTTGGTGAGACCGTGGAAAAAGACATCGCCACTTCTTCACAGGCAAAGTTGACCCGGGATGCACAGAACATCATTACTTCCAACATCGACCGTACGCTGGATGTGGCGCAGATCGCCGAACGGCTCCACGTGACCCGTGAACATCTGACCCGGGTTTTCCGGTCACAGACCGGTATCACGCCCGGACAGTTCGCCGCAGCCAAACGGATGCGGATTGCTGTGCGCCTCCTGATCAATAAGACCATGTCCATCAAAGAGATCGCCGAGCGGACCGGATACGATTCTGCCAGCAGTTTTGCACGCGCATTCAAAGCCCGGTTCCACGTCAGTCCCGGCAACTA
>JAGAPM010000268.1 GCA_017623265.1 Lentisphaeria bacterium
CCCCTGCCTGGATCAGACGCCCGATAAACTGGCGGATCGGTCTGCTCAAAGCGTTTTCCCTGCCCGGCAGCCCCACCGCCTGAAATGTTCCGAGGCGGCGATAGGAGCGGACATCCACATCCAGCAATTCAGCGCCCCAATTGACGCCATCGGGTCCCGGTTCGCCATTATCGAAGACAAACGCCAGTGCTTTTTCCAGCCCGTTTTCCACCATCCCGGCGAGGGCTTTTGCGTGATGTGTCTGAACGGTAACGATCGGCAGGCTGAACTGATTTGCAAAACGTAAAGCCTCCTCCGCAGAGAGCAGGCGCGGATTCATATCACAGGCGACCACATCCGGAACGCAGTCAAAAATTTTCATAAAATGGCGGAGTGTTTCTGTCAGACGGGCGGCGGCGTCCATGTTCAGGATATCGCCCATAACCTGGGAAGGAATGATCCGGTCTTCCGCCGCAATAGCAACGGCACTGTTAATGTCCGTACCGAAGGCAACTACATTGCGCCGGAGTTGTCTGGAAAGTTTCACCGGGGTTGGGACATAGCCTCTGGAGCGCCGCCAGATCTGGGGTTTCCCATCCCGGATGACTGCAACAGAAGAGGGGCTGCATGTACCGGTCCGGAGGTCATGACAGAGGAAAACATCCGCAATACCGCGGAGGGCATGGATCTGTTCATCAATATCGGAAGCAGAAGATTTATCTGCCCAGTTGCTTGTGATCGTGGCAAGATATTCGAAGGGCGGAATGGTATCATCCGGCGAGGTATGGGACATCAGCAGATGCAGAATGGAAGAACAGGGCAATGCGATCCCGATACGGGGTCCGTCCTGATTCAGCAGATCCAGCGGCAGGATCTCTTCCGCTCCGGGCTTTACATCCAGAATCACGATCGGGGCGGCATCGGATGTCAGCAGCGCTTCCTCCTGCGGTGAACAATGGCAGATCTTCCGGACGGCTTCGATGTTCCGTGCAACAATGGCAATGGGGCGGGATGTAAGTTTTTTCCGTTTCCTCAATTTGGTGATAGCAATGGGATTTGTCGCATCGACAAAGAGCTGAAATCCGCCGAAAAGTGACTGCATTGCCAGCAATCTGCCCATATTCAGGTCAGCCCGGGCATAGCAGATACAGTGTTCATCATCCGCCTGTTCGCCTTCATCATCAAGCAGAAAGAGGTGCGGTCCGCAGTTGGGACAGGCAAGCATTTCCGAGTTGAAGTGGAGTTTATCCTCCGGATCGTTTTTCTGGTCTTTGCAGTCACGACAGGCAGGGAACGCAGCGTAGGTGGTATTTTTCCGCACACCGGGCGCCCGCATGAGCATGGAATAGTTTGGACCGCACTTGGCACAGAAGGAGAAAGGATACGCATACCGGGGCGACGCAGGATCCATGATCTCTGCCAGGCAGTCCGGACAGAACATTTTATCCGGCGCCAGCTCGGGGAGTTTGTAACTGCCGGATTGAAAAACTTTGAAATCCCGGATCAAAGCGTTTTCTTCAAAACTGGACTGATCGGAAACACAGATATTTTTCAGCGGATATGCGGGCAGCAGTTTGCCGGGGATCGGGCGGATAAATTTGCGGATGGCGTCTTCATCGCCATCGAGACGGAGCAGGATATATGTGCCGTCCTGCGATTCTGTCACCCATCCGCCGAGCCCGGCTTTCACAGCCAGTTCCCAGATCAGAGTCTTGAAACCGGGCTGCATGAGATCGCCGCGCAATTCGAAAGTGACAGAAGTATTACTCATTTTTCCATCCCCTTCCGTTTTAACAGTTCCTGTATTTCCGGGAACGGGGAGAGTGTCCGGTTCAAAATTCCTTTGACAAATGCAATGGCAACGCCGTAATTGGTAAAAGCAACGCCCTGTTCCTGACAACGCAGGATCCGTGAAAGGACCGCTTTCCGGTTGAAGGTACAGGCTCCGCAATGGATCACCAGATCGAAAGTTTTCAGATCATCGGGGAACTCCGGTCCGGACTGATGAACAAACTCAATGTTCTGACATCCGGTATATTCTCTGATCCAGTTCGGGATCTTCACCCGCCCGATGTCATCCGCAATGGCGTGGTGGGTACATGCCTCTGCGATCAGGACTCTGGAACCATCTTTCAGTTCTGCGATCTTTTCCGCCCCGGCGGCGCAAGTGGCAAGATCTCCCTTCATACGGGCAAGCAGAATGGAAAAGGAAGTCAATGGAATGGATTCCGGCACCATTTTTGCCACCGCACCGAATACCTGACTGTCCGTCACAGCAAGGACAGGCGGTTCTTTCATATTCTCAAGCGCCTGCAACAGGGTTTCGGGCGTGGTCACGACACAGTAGGCCAGATTGTCCAGGGCATCCCGGATCGCCTGCACCTGCGGCATGATGAGCCGTCCTTTGGGGGCTTCTTTATCAATGGGAGCGATCAGCAGCACCGGTTTTCCGGGTTTGCTCAAACCGCCGAGGAATTGCGCGGAAGAAAGAAAATCTTCCGGAGCAATGCGTATGATCGCTTCCTGCAGGGCAGTCCGGTTCCATCCGGTCCCGGCAGAAACGGCGACAAAGGGAGCATCGCCGAAGCTTTTCTGAAAATCCGGTTCCGGGGGGTAAAGATCCGCTTTTGCCGAAACGATGATATACGGGATCTTCCGGTCGTTCAGGGAATTGATCAGGTCATCTTCGGTTTGATCTCTGGTAACAGGATTGGTCACAACGAGAGCGAGATCGCAACGGTCCAACACGGCAAGAGAACGGGCGACCCGCTGCTCGCCGAGACCGGGCTGATCATCATCCAGACCGGCAGTATCGATGAGGAGGACCGGCCCCAGCGGAGGCAGTTCCATGGCTTTATCCACGGGGTCCGTGGTTGTGCCGGGGACATCGGAAACGATAACGGTATTCTGTCCTGCGAGAAAGTTCAGGAGGGAAGATTTTCCGGCATTCCGTTTGCCAAAGATCCCGATCTGTAATCTCATTCCCCTGGGGGAAGCCTGCATATTCATCTTACTGCTTCGTTTATTAAAGATATTACTGTTTTTTCACGACTGGCTTACATTATACAATGTCTTTTCAGAAAAGTCCAACGGTTTTTGTAAAAAAAGCAGTAAAAATGTAAAAAAAATTTGTATTTCCGGAGAACGGGTGTATGTTTTGAGAGTGTTTACCGTAAAAACAAATTCAAAAAACAACTCAAGGTAAAGGATTTCAGAGAAGATGTCGAATCCAGTTTCCCTCATTATCATCGGTGCCGGCGGACGCGGTACCGGCTACGCCAATCTGATCAAAGCACTCGGCGACAGAGCCACCGTGACGGCCGTTGCGGAACCCCGTGATTTTCAGCGGAACCGGATCGGCGATATGTTCAACATTCCGGAAGAACGCCGTTTCCGCTGCTGGACAGAAGTAGCAAAACTGCCGAAGTTTGCGGATGCTGTCTGTATCTGCACGCAGGATGCCATGCACGAAGAACCGGCGATCGCTTTTGCGAAACTGGGCTACCACATGCTTCTTGAAAAGCCGATGGCTCCGACAGCGGATGCCTGCCGCCGGATCGTGGCAGCAGTCAAGGAAGCGGGTGTGATCTTTGCGGTCTGCCACGTGCTGCGTTATACCACTTATACCCGTGCGCTGAAGAAAGTGCTGGATTCCGGAACGATCGGGAAAGTCGTTTCCATGCAGCATCTGGAAAGCGTGGCGCACTGGCACCAGGCGCACTCCTTTGTCCGCGGAAACTGGAGAAATGAAAAAGAATCCAGCTTCATGCTTCTGGCAAAATGCTGCCATGACGTTGACTGGATCCGTTACATGATGGACCGCCCCTGCGATGAAGTCCAGTCCTTCGGCTCTCTGGAACACTTCCGTGCGGAAAACCAGCCGGAAGGCGCCGGCGACCGCTGTACGGAATGTCCGGCCGGCATCGAATGCACCTGCCCCTACTCCGCCATGAAGATCTACCTGCGCGACCGCCTGTTCAAAGGTCTCAAGGGCTGGCCCACGGATGTGATCACGGACGATCTGACCACAGAAGGCGTGCTGAAAGCTCTGAAGGAAGGTCCGTACGGACGCTGCGTGTACAAGTGCGATAACGATGTGGTGGACCATCAGGTTGTCAATATGAAGTTCCAGGACGGCTGCACCGCCCAGATGGAAATGACTGCGTTCAGCGATATCGGGCGTTTCACCCGTTTCTTCGGCACGAAGGGTACAGTCACCGGCGATGGTCAGCTCATCACGATCCACCGCTATGTGAACTCCGATCCGGGCGATGTTACGGTCAATCAGGAAGTGATCGACACCAACATTGCCAACGACGGCGGCATTCTTTCCGGTCACGGCGGCGGCGACGGCGGGATTATCGACTCCTTTGTTTATGCACTGGAAACCGGCGATCGTTCTGCGATCCTTTCCGGCACGGATGAAACGCTGGAAAGCCATCTGATGACCTTCGCGGCAGAAGATTCCCGTCGCAAGGGGCAGGTCCAGAAGGTCCAGTAATCCGGTGTGTGCATGAAGAAGCTGCAAACGATCCTTGAATGGGCATTGCTGCTCTTCACTGCACTGCTCGGACTGAAATTCACCCATTCTGCGGGGACACCCGAGATCCCCGCCTTTTACGGGAGCGACGCTGCTTCGATCTTTTACGGAACGGCGTCCTCTTTTCTTTTTGTTTTTCTCTCTGCACTGCTGTTGCTGTTCAGTCTGATCCTGAACCGGAAACTAAACCCTCTTTCCCTGCTCTGGCTTGCAGCCGTTCTCAGTTCCCTGCCGGGGATCGTAAACGCCTCCACGCCGGAAGTGGTGCGGCAGACTCTGCCGTATCTGGCGGGTTTGGGCTGTTTTGCGGCGGCAGTCAATCTGCAGTTGGAAAGGGATCCGGCTCTCGGAAAGAAATTGATCATCGCCATACTGACCGGCGGGGCGCTTGCCCTGCTCCACGGCTGGTATCAGATGCTCTCCGGCATGAACGAACTGGAAGAATTTGTGTCTGAACAGGGGCTGGCACAACAGCTGGATGAAACCATGCTCCGGCAGATCGCATCCGACCGGTTGTACGGACCGTTCCAGCTGTGCAATACGTTCGGCGGTTATCTGGCGGCACTGCTTCCGCTGGCATTGACTGCGGCGGTCCTGTAGGCAAAAAATAAAGTCCAACCACCCCGCCCGGCAATGCTCATCCTCGGTGGATTGATCCTGCTCCTCTTTGCCGTTCCACTCTGGCGGACCGGCAGCCGCGGGGCAGTTCTGACGCTGTTCGCCGGGGTCTTTGCGGTTCTGTTCGTTCTGTTCCATACAAGAAAAGCACGACTCATCCTGACGGGTTGCGGCGTGATCGCGGCGGCGGCGGGGATCTGTATGGTGATTTTCGTGCGTGGTGCGGAATCCATGATCTTCCGTTTTGATTACGCCCTCGCCGCATGCAAAATGATGTTCGCCCATCCCTTCACGGGGACCGGGTGGGGCGATTTTTTCACCGATTACCCCGGACTCAAACTTCTTTCCAATGACGAAACACCTCATTCTCCGCACAATCTGGTGCTGTTTTTCGGGTCGCAATGCGGGCTTGCCGGATTTCTTGCGGCGCTGGCGCTGTTGGCGGTTCCGCTGTTCGCCGGATTCCGGAAAGTTCTCCGGATGCGGAAGGAATCAGGTTTGACCGATGAAACGCTTCTGGCTGCGGGGCTGCTCGGTTCTCTGACAGTGATCAGCCTCAATTCGTTGATCGAAGTGGGGATCGAAGTCCCGGCGTACGCCGCTCTGCTTATTCTCCTTTCCGCCCTGCTCTGTTGCAGAAACGGGCAAACAACAACTCCGAAACGGCAGCTCCTTACCGTCCTGCCCGTTGGTATATTTGCCCTGCTGACGCTCATCTGCTCTTTGTGTGAGATGAAACGGGAGGCGGCGTTTGCCGATCTTTATATCAAGTCATCTCCGGTCTATACCAGAAATCTGAATGCGGGCGCCATCCGGAAAGCGTACCTTGCCGCTCCGCAGGATTCGCCGTACGTTCATCGGACCATGGCGAATTATCTGGCGGGAACGGGACAGCCGGCGGCGGCAAAAATCTGTCTGGATAAAGCATTGGAGCTTGCGCCGGAACAGATCGGCACCCGGCGTTTCCGGGCACAGTTGTGCGCAGTCCTTGGTCTGGATACAAAAGACGATGTGGCATACATTCTCCGTCACGACCCGCAAAATCCGGAAAACCGGAATCTGCCGGGATGCGCGATAGAAAAATAACACCGTTTTCTGCTTGTAAATTTCCGATTCGGTATTATTGTATCATGAAATAAATCAACAAAATAAGGATCCAAAAAATGACATTATCTCAATGCGGTAAAACATTTCTCAATGCTCTTCTTTCGGGGCTGGCAATCGGAATTGCCGGAACGGTCTATCTGGCAGTTCCCAATGCAAATCTGGGGTCGTTCCTCTTCGCCTTCGCTCTGATGACGATTCTGTGTTACGGGTTCAAACTTTACACCGGTGCC
>JAGAPM010000269.1 GCA_017623265.1 Lentisphaeria bacterium
CTGCGGGAACATACATACCCCCTCGCCATGTTGGCTAAAAGTGAAACGCTCTCCGATTCACTGGATACCTATACCCGGAAAATGGCGTCCGGCAGCGGCAGACGCAGCGCTGCATACGAACTGGCTGTCAAGTCCGGAAAAGAATACCGGGCAGGGGATCAGGTCACATTTTACATCACCGGCAATAAAAAGAACATCGCTGTGGTCGATGGCGCAAAACTTTTGAGCGATGGCGATAATCAGGCGCGGGATGAAAATGTGCCGTACTATCTGGCGAAACTGGACGAACTCCGCAAAAAGTTCGAGCCGTTTACCGCAAAGTGGAAAAAAGCACATCCCAATCAGCTGGACCTCTTCTGATCGCGCGGCATGCGCAGCAGGGCAGCCGGATGGCTGCCGGCACACGCAAGCAGAAAAAAGCGGCGGTCGAAAAATTTTTTTCGACCGCCGCAATCTTTTTTTCTGGGAGCGTGTGCGCCCGCCGGAGGCGGGCTGCTGCTGCGCCCTGCCGCGTGGAGTGCTCTTACGCCAGTTCGATCATGCTGTGACAGGTGAACTGGGGCACGGTGAAGGAGATGGAGCCATCCGCTTCCGTGGTGAAGTCGATCGCATCGCCGGCGGGGACCAGTTTCACACTGCTGACTGCCTTTGGCACACGAACCTTGACGGACACGGGGCCGATGGGGTTCAGTTCATCGATCACTTCCATTTTTGCGTAGCCGTAGCTCTTTCCGTTTGCCCGGTTGAAGGTACCGCCGCGCAGAATGGTGTTGGCATAGAGCAGATGCAGCACGTAGCGGTTTTCGGCTTCCTGTTCCATCAGGGTCACACGGCCCTGTGAGGGAAGATCGGTTTCCACGGGGATGATATTGCCCAGGAACTTGCGGATCGCTTTGACCACAAACTCTTTCAGGATCACGGTACCGCAGCCGCGATAGATGCTGAAGACGGGGTGTGCAAAGTAAAGAATATTTTCATTCATTGCACCGGCATCGAAGCCGCTGCCTTCCGGCTTGTACGGGGTATGCTGATGGCTGGAGAAGTGGTCGAAACGACGCTGGAAATAGGGATCATAGATTTCACCCAGACTTTCTGCTCCGTCTTTCACCTTGATCCGGCGGCTGATCTCATACATCACAAACGGGGTTTCGATCTTGCGCGGGACAAAGTCAGCGGCGGCTTTGATGTAGTCCGGTTCGAATTCGCCATCGGTTCCGCTGTCGGTGAAGGGCAGGAGCGCCGCATCCAACTGAAACGCCTTATGATCCACATCCATGCCGCTCTTACCGGAGAGAATGAGTTTTCCGCCCGCCTTGACAAAGGCTTCCAGTTTTGCCTTGACGGCATCATCCAGCAGCACATCGTCCGCCAGGATCAGGGCTTTGTACTTGCTCCAATCCATTTCTGTATCGACCACATCGAAGGGAATATGGGCTTCGAGGAGGATGCGGGAGGCACCGGTATCGCCGGGCAGTTCCCGTTCGTTTGTATGGCTGTACGGTGTGATCTCGCTGAGGATCGCCACCGTGGCGCAGGATTTTACATTGTCACACCAGGCTTCTTTCTCCCGGACTTCCCGGTAAGCCTGCCCGATGATCTCGTAAGTACCTTCATCCAGTTTCGCACCGGGGTGGAGCTGGTCGCCGATACTGCACTTGGATCCGTTGGCGATCATGGCGGCACATTCATAACGCAACGCTTCCGGTGCCTTGAAACCGCCGAACTCGCCCCATGTTGTATGGAATTTTCCGGTCATGCCGAGGAATTCTTTGTTCAGATTCCGCACATATGCAGCGGAGAACGGATAATGGTCGTATCCCCAGCCGCCGGTGGGCAGGGATTCCAGTTCCAGATGGGAGAAGTAGGGCATGATCTCGCCGCTGCCCACGGAAACGTGACCGGAGTTGTGGAAGATCGGCATATCCGGGCGGTTGATCCGGGCGGCTTCTGTGGTCTTCTTGTAGTAGTTCATCAGAACCTGTTTGGCGAAAGCGATACGGTCCGCTTCTTTTTCGGCATCCAGCCCCGCTTTTTCCATACCTTCCAGACAGTACCGGCAGCAGCACTGCCCCTGACCGATGATGTCCAGGAAGATCCCATCTGCATCCGGATATTTTGTAACGACTTCCCGGATCTGGGCGCAGAGGATGTCCAGCCACGGCGTGTTGAAGCAAAGTTTCTTGTAGTACGGGCGCAGGGGCAGATAAAATGCTCCGTCGGGCGGGCAGATGATCCAGTCCGGATGTTTCTGCACGATCCATTCGCTGAACCCGGCAGAGATGTAGACCGGTGCATTGACGCCGATCTCATGGCAGGCATCCAGCTGGGCACGGAGCAGGTCGAACTTCAGACCCGGATGCTTTTCGCCCACTTCTGTTTCATAATACGCTCTGCCGTGATGGCAGGTGCCGAAAATCGTGATGGAATCGACAGCCGCTTTTTTCAGCGTTTCCTGCCACTGTTTTTTGTCAAATGCTTCACCGATCCCAGTGAGTTTTTCCGATGTGTGAAAATCAAGGTGTACCTGACGGAATCTCATGGACGCCTCTCCTCTGATTGTTATTTTTTTGTTGAATTATGGAATTTTCCATACTATATATGCAGTGTCCGTTCTTTGCAACCGGAAATTCTATGAACTTTTTACCCCGCTTTATGCGGAAAATCACCAATCGCCATCCGGCACCACATCTTCTTCCAACGCAGGATAACAGCGCAGCTTGTTCACCAGACGCAGCTGGCGAATATAAATACATTCCTGCTGATGATCAAAGGGGCAGGTCCCATCCACCCGGATCTCACCGCAGGGACCGTTTGCCCGGTGGATCGGGCAGGTTTCGGGGCAGATGTAAAAAGTTTGCGGCAGTCGGCACCGGTTACAACCTTTACAGCTGAAGAGCAGTTTTTTTGTCAGCCGTTTTTCCGATGCCGGAAGTTCCGCCGCATGACCGCAGAGCAGCTTTCCCAGGTGGTAACGGAAGATTTCTTTCCCGGTGCATGTTGTAAAGTCCGCCTCCGCAAACGGCAGGGGATCCGGTGGCAGGGCGGATGAGAGCAGATTTTTGAAGAGATAAAAGCGGTACGGATAGGGAGCCATATCCAGCCGCTCGTAATATTGACGGAATGCGCTGCACCATGCGTTGAAATCTTTGAATTCCAGCAACGCTTCATCGATCTTATCCAGCAGCATTTCCAGTTTATCCGGTGTATCTGCTCCGGCGATCTGGATCCCGCTGTAACCGATCAGACGCGCCCCTGCAGCGTAGAGCTGCAGCTGACGGATCTGTGCCGCTTCAAACTGCGGGCGTGTATATTGCAGTTCCCGGCGGAGAATATACGCAAGGTCGGGGGAGATCTGTACACCGGGGACTTTCCCCTCGCACAACTCTTTTGCTTTTTCCTGCGAGAGAAAAAGCAATCGCGCAATGGATGGAATATGGCAGGAACGCTGGAACAGATTCCACCGGAGTTCCTGCAATTTCAGAATGTCCCAGCCAAACTGCGTGACCACAAAGGATGCTCCGGCATTGACTTTCCGGATCAGTTTGAAAAATTGCGTGCAAAGAGCATCTGCCGTGTATTTATAGGGATTGACCACCGCCCCGGTCAGAATGGTTTTTTCAAAATTTTCTTTCAGTTCCGAGAGCGTACAGAGGCTTTCTGTGAACGGGTGTTCACTGCTTTTCCGGGCGTCTTCTCCGGGCAGCGGCTTGCCGGAAACACAACAGAAGTTTTTGAATCCTTCGCCTGTTGCAAGGCGCGCCATTTCAAAGAGCTGCTGCTTTGTGTGATCCCTTCCGCTGAGATAGAGCAGATGTCTGTCCCGATCCGTTTTACAGATGGCAGAAGCGAAAAGAACCGGATCGGTATTTGTGAGATTTTCGGTTGTAAACGCCAGAGATGTCGGGGTTTTTCTGCCGAGGACAAGATATTCAAAATCGGCATACCTGCCGTTGATCTCATCGGCAGAGATCTCGCCTTCCGGGAGCGCGATTTCAGCCAGGATCTGAAACTCACCGGATTCCAGACGGGAACGGAAGAGATTTTCCTCGCTGCCGTTAAAATTCATTTCAAGTTGTATGCTGTTTCTGCTCATGTAGATCCTGTATTCTGCTTGGCAGAAAGATACAGCACCACAGCCATTTTTTCAAGCCCGAAATAAAAAAATCGAATAAAAAAAAGCACTGCCGTTTCCGACAGTGCTTTCGAGTCGTTCTCTGTCCGTGTTACTTCTTCCGCGGCACAAACGGAACGTCCGCATTGAGCAGGTTCAGTTCCGTAAGCCCCAGACTGTTGCACAGGTCCAGGATCTTGATCAGTTTCTTGTGATCTGCATTGGGTCCGCAGTTGAGAACAATGGTCGTTTCCTTGCTGTTATCCGCCACGATCTTCAAATAATTCTGAAGTGCTGCAAATTCCATTGCCTGACCGGCACCTTCTTTTGCCGCATTGACCGCATAGTATGTTTCGTTATCGTTGTCTTTGGCGTTTTCAAAGACATCGATACGAAGCATCGGAGGCGGTTCTTCATTGTTGGAGGAAGACTGGGGAGCGGGCAGGTTCAGCTGAAGATGCACGTCTTCCACCACTTCTTTCTGCGTGAAGATAAAGTAGATCAGCAGGAGAAACACAACGTCGATCATGGATGAGAGCGGAACCGATGCCGCAACACCATTCTCAAGTTTGATTTTTTTTCTTGCCATTTTGTTACCTCACTTGCTTGTTACTTTTTCAGCGTCAAGCTTGACTTTATAGAGACCGGTGGCAGTGATGGCATCCATCACTTCCTTGATGTGTCCGTGCTGGGCACGGTGGTCACCGCGGATGACAATGGGGAAATCCTGACCGAATTCCACTTTCATGCGTTCCAGTTCGTTCTGGATCGCTTTTTTGTCAACAGGGTGCATCCCCATCCAGATTTCACCGTCATCACGAACGTTGATGGTGAGGGTGCGGGGGTCCTTCTTGGTGATCGGCTTTTCCTTCCCCAACGGGGCACGGGCAAGCACGACCTTTTCGTCTTCGATCTCTTTATCAATGGAAGCGGTAACAACGAAGAAGATGATCAGCAGAAAGACGACGTCGATCATGGAAGAAATAGGTACTTCCGCTGTATCGTCCATCTGTGGTTTTTTAGAGCCTTTAGCCATTCTTCATTTTCCTTGTGTTAAGGGTGTGTTACCGTGATCAGCCTTCGACTTCTTCCGTGTATTCTTCCGTGTATTCTTCACCGCCGTCAGCAGCGACTTCAGCACCGCGGAGAGGCTTGATCATGTCATAGGTAAGAGCTTCCATAGCGAGGATGATCTTGGAAGCAGTGTTCTTCACGAAGGTGTAACCGAGGATGGCGGGCACTGCAATGAACAGACCGACAGCCGTGGTGTAAAGAGCACCGGAAATAGACATAGCAAGCTGCTGTGCCTTGGCAGAACCGGAAGCCGTAGCCAAACCACCGAACGCAGCCACCATACCGGTAACCGTACCCATAAGACCGAACATCGGGGCGAGCTGACCGCAGAGGTTCAGGTAGTTGACGCGCTGCATCAGCTTTTCAGATTCAATACCGGCAGCGGAGGAGACGGAGTCCAGAATGACATCGTAACCTTCCGTGATGTTGTTGAAACCAGCCATCAGGATGTTGGAGAGAGGGCAGGGGGTGCTTTCGCATGCTTCGATAGCGGCGCCCAGGTCACCGGCATCAATGGCATCTTTGACCGCATTGACCAGTTCCGGCGGCATGATCTTTGCCACGCGGATGGAGAGGATCGCATCCACGATCAGGGCGATTGTTGCCAGTGAGGTGAGGAAGATCATCGACCACACCGTCAAGTCCATGGCGTTACCGCCGAAGACAATGTCAAAAAATCCCGGAGTTGCGGGAGCAGCGCCTTCTTCCTGACCGAAGACTGCTGCCTGCATGACAAAGCCGAAAACCGTTGTGAGGCCGATCGCAAGTTTGCTTGCAAGTTTCATTTACATGTTCCTTTATGTTTGTTTTTTATATGATTGTTGTTCTTGTTTCAATTGTAATGTAGCACACTTTTGCGTTATTGCAAACGTTTTGTGAAGGCATTGTCCGGATATTCTGTCCGGAGGATCTTTGCAAACTCACCGGCACGGGCGTCTTTGAGTTCCTTCAGGATTTCCCAGGAAGTATAGAGCGCTTCGGGTCTGGTGACCGAATCCTTGAAGAGGAGGGCTGCGCCGAAATAGGCATAAGCCGCCTTCATGAGCAGTTCTTTCTGCTTTTCTTCGTCAGCCGCTTCTTTGGACTGCATACGGTAAAGTTTTCCGCAGAGGAGATAGGCGGCACCGGCGAGGGTGTCATCTTTCAATTTGCTCTGTTCTTTTGCATATTCCAGAGCGGTGGCATACTTGCCGGCTTCCATGTAAACATCCCCCAGCAGGAGGGCTGCTTCCTTGTTGTATTTCTGGTCGATGGGATTTGCGAATTCTTCTTTCCGCATAGAGTTGAGGATCTTGATGCAGGCGTCGTACTGCTTTGCCTGTTTCAGTGCTTTCGCCGCTTCGAAACGGCAGTAGGGATCCCAGCCGAAGAGTTTGAATTCGGTTGCGGAAGCCAGATACGTGTCAGCTGCTTTTTCGAAATCACCCGCCTGAACGAGGGTGTCAGCAGCAGCAACGCTTTCCGGTTTGGGGATCCAGACATAGACCGCCTGATTGATCTGCACGTCACCGGCACCACCTTTGAGATAGGTGACCCTGAATGTTTTTTCGTTTTTCAGTTCGATCTTTTTGTATTCCGTGGGCTTTTTATCGCCCTTCTTCAGGATGTACGGGTTTTCCGCACTCAACCCCATCGGCAGAGCCAGCAGGGCTGCGATTGTCAGAAACAGAAGTTTTTTCATGATTGACCTCGTCTGTTGCTTTCTATATTAATGTTATTATGTTCAATCCGTGATTTACTGAGCAAGTCTTCTGGCTTCACCGATGAATTTACCATCGGGGTAGTAGTCCACATATTTTTCTGCCATTCTCCTGGCCGTTGCAGCATCGCCGAGGAGGCTGGCAGTCTTGGCGCTCATGAAGACAGCTTCTTCCAGAGATTCAGCACCTTCTTTGATTGCCTGCGCTTCCAGTTTTGCCTTTGCGGAAGCGGAACTGTCCAGTTTGGGCGCAGCTGTTTCCGGAGAGGGCTTTGCAAAGTTGAGAGCCGCCACGATCATGTATGCTGCATGAGCTTTCCGGATCAGATCCTGATCGGAGCCTTTGGACTGTTCGAAGTAGAGATTGCCCAGTTTGTCCTGCGCTTTGTAATAGAAGCCGATCACTGCGGGACCCTTGCTGCTGCCGCTGTTTGCACGGCGGCTGACCGCGATCAGGTCTTTTCCGGCACTGTCGTAATCTTTCAGCCGGCGGCGGATTTCCGCACGGTTGAAGAGGATTTCGTAGTAATCCGGGTTGTCGCTCTTGTGGCGCATGGTATCCGGGATCAGGAAGAGGTATGCTTCCAATGCTTCTTTGAGATAGGTTTCCGCTTTTGCCGGATCGCTTGTCTGGAGGAAGTTTGCAATGATGATATTGGCATCCGCCTTGCTCTTGTTGAGCATGTTGCGCATGTTATCCACAAACTTTTTCAGCTTTTCCGGATCTTCGCGGAACGTCTTTGCCGTTGCGGGCGCGACCCAGTCTTCGGGCTTGATGTCTTTTCTCAGGAGAGACAGCAGTTTTTCGGTTGCTCTCTGGGAGATATCTGCCGCATTGGGACGCTGGGCAGGATCGGAACATTCCAGCATCATAGAGGAAATTTCCCGGTACTTTCCGACCGTGAGCGTCTTTTCCAGTTCCGGTTTGCTCATGATCTCGTAGAATTTTGCGATGGACTGAGCCAGTTTGCCACTCTTGTAAAGACTCTTTGCCAGATAATACTGAACGTCTTTGCCTTCGGGTCTGTCCGAATATTCTCTCGCGAGCTGGTCGAAGACGTCCTGTGCTTCTTTATCTTTGCCCTCTTCGAGGTAGAGCATACCGGCTTTCATCAGGTACCCCGGGACAAAGGATTTGTATTTTTTTGTGGTATCATTTGCTTCTTTAGCCAGTTCAGAGGCGCCGTATTTTGCAGATGCGGCGAGGAATTCTTTGATTGCAGTTTCAGCATCGTCGGCATCTTCACAGAGCCAGGGCATGATGGTATCGGCGCGGTAAACTTCCGTTGCGATCTTGTTGTTTGCCGCAAGCTGGATCTGTCTGCTGATTTCCTGCTTCTGGGCATCGGTTTTTGCCGTCTGTGTTTTCTCTGCGACATCAGCCATGATCTGCTCTTTCACGCTGTTCAGGAAGGGGCTCCCGGGCTGGATCCAGCTGCGCAGTTCGTTGACAGCTTTGATGGCGCGTCTGCTGAGTTCGGGGATCTTTGCCTGAATGGCAGCGATTTCCGTTTTCAGTTTTTCGCGTTTTTCCAGCTGGGGCTTGAAGTCTTCCACAGCCTGTTCGTATGCTTTGAGATCTGCATCATACTTGGCTTTTGCCGCCTGGGCTTCAGCCAGTTTCCGGGCAGCTTCTTCTGCTTTGGGATCTTTCTTCGGTTTGGCAGCTGCAACAGCTGCGGCATCCTTTCCGGCAGGTGCGGGCGCTGCAGTCGGAGCAGGTTTGACTGCGGCAGGCTGCTGTGCTGCTTTCTTGAGCAATTCCAGTGTTTCAGCAGAAAGTGCTGCCGGTTTGACCGGATCCACAATCTTATCCAGTTCCGCCTGCAGATCTTTTGCATGGGCGCGGAGGTTTTCCTGGATGTGACGGTAGAGATTGGATGCGGTATCCGTTTTCGCCTTCAGGATCTTGAAAGCATCTTCTGAACCGGCTTCGCAGAAACGGTCGCACATATCAGCGGCCTCCACCAGTCTGTTGGTCAGACGGTAGGATTCGATCGCCAGTTCGTAGGATTTATCAATAAATTCCTTACGGTTGGAGAAGTTGTTGAAAATGAAATCGAAGCGGGCGAGGGCACGGTCGAAACCGGCGATCCATTCTTTCTTGAGTTTTTCGATTTCTTCCGGCTGGGCGCCGGCATTCTGTTTTTCATTGATCTTCAGACCGATCTCGTTGGCGCGGATGAATTCCACACTGGCGAGGCGGATCGCTACGTTGGGGGCATAAGGATGGGAGGGCGCAAGACGCAGGAAGGTATCATAGATCTTCATGGTTTCGTCCTGCAGACGGCGTGCCACATCATGAGCGCCGGCAGCTTCATAGCGTTCTGCGTACATCCAGAGGGCGTTGGCGCCGACTGCGATCCCGTGGTGGATCAGATCGTTGTCCCGGTGCATAAATTCGCTCAACTGGACCAGCGTGCGGAATTTGAAAATGTTTCCAAGATAACCGTTTGCGATCAGCAGGTGATTCAGCACTTTCGGCAGACCGTTGGAGAGACGCTTGCCCTGCATGATGGGAGTCAGCTCGTTATCGACCACGGTGAAGTATTCACGGCATTTTGCCCAGTCGGCGTCCGTGGACTTGTTGGGCGTGCGGTCTTTCTTCATGTTATCCGAAGCGAGCGTGCTGCCGTCCTTGAACTGCTGGGCAGGCAGGGGCGGGACCAGATCTTCGATTTCGACTTCCGCATCGGAGCTTGCTTTGCGTTCCGGTTTGGGAACACGGGCAAGCTGGGTATCCAGAGCGTTTGCCATCCGGGGGTCGAGTGCTTTCAGTTTTTCCACCAGTTCCAGCAGAACGGGGAAGTTTTTCGCACCATCTCTGTGTCTCGGATAGTTCATCAGAAGCTGACCGAATGCAACGAAAGCACGCTTATAGTATTTGAGCGCCTGTTTTTTATCTTTCTTTTCCAACTGCTTTGCCAGAGCGAGGCAGTTATAGCCTTCCCACATTCTGGCATCGGCAGTGGGGGAGTTTTCGATGGGTTCTTTGTTCTTTTTGTATTCGGCATCGCACTGTTTGAACAAATCTTTGTTCTTGTTGTAAATTTTCAGTGCTTTTTCGTGTTCACCGAGATGATAGTATGCCTGCGTGATGTTGGCGACTGCCATGAAGAAACAGGCATCCAGACCGCCCCACTGGACTTCTTCCATGTCCGTGAGGGCTTTGTAGACAACATCCTGCCAGTCATTGTTGTCCCGGATCGCAAGGATATTGATTTCCTGCGGCGTGAGGCGGGTACGGCCCTTGAGGATCAGTTTCATACGGGCAGGCTGCAGAGCTTTAACTTTTTCCAGAGAGCCGAGTTCTTCAGCCGCTTCTTCTTTCATGCCGATGATTTTTGCAATGTTCTTGTACACATTGTAGTAGTTTGTGCCGTGAACTTTTGCTGCGGCAGCATTACCGCCCATGATGGCTTTGCTGTAATTGTTCCAGTGATTTTTGCGCTGATTTTCCAGTCCGTCCAGCGTTTTCTTTTTTGCGGCATCGGTTGCGGCGGCTTTCCATTTTGCATTGTATTCATCTTTCAATGCTTTCAGCCGTTCGTCGAAGGTGGCTTTCATGTTTTCGATGCAGGAAAGACCGTAACGTGCCTGGGCCAGTTTCATTTCCCGTTCGGAGCGTTCCGAGTTTCCTTCTTCCAGATTTGCAAGGATGGCGAGGAGTTCCTGCGCTTCAGCAGCTCTGCCTTGATCCTGATATGCAGTGAGCAGCCATGCCAGCGCCATTTTGTACTTGTTCAGAAGGCTGTTCTGCATGGCATATTCTTTGACTGCAACGAGCATCGGCAGACCTTCCGCGAATTTGCGCTGGCGGACATAGAAGATCCCGATCCCAGCCTGAGCATCAAAGTAAGCCGGTGAGGTCTTGGGCAGACTGTTGATGATCTCCATGGCTTCATCCATTTTGCCCTGAACGACAAAGTTTTCTGCTCTTTGGGCACGCAGTTCCAGATTATCCTTGTTTTCTGCCAATAATCCATCGATCAGATTCTGGGCATAGTCCTGCAGATTGATGTCGTTCAGCTCTTTTGCGAGCTGGATATCCCGATCAAACTGCTGGGCTGAAAGTCCGGCGCAGCACATGCCGAGAGCGACTCCTGCAAGTACTTTTCCGGTCAGGTAACGTTTTTTCAACATACCATTTTTCTCCTTGCGATCTTGTTATTATTCCAATCTATGTTTCTTCTTCATCAACAGTGAGCTGTATTGAAAATACCGGCAGCCAAAAACACCGACTTTAACGTAATTATTACAGCATCATTGGAAATTATATACGCAAAAAGAGAAAAAGTCAAGTTTTTTTCTGTAATTTTTTTGCGGATATTGCGAAAAAACAATGCTTTTTATATTTATATAGCAGCTGCAGACAAAAAAATACCCGGTCCGCAGAGAAGAACCGGGCAGATCGGATCGTGTCGAAACAGGTCGTTATTGTGTCAATTTCTTCGCCCAGACGGAGAGGGAATTATCCCGCGCCCCCATGATGACGACGGTT
The DNA here is from genome assembly GCA_017623265.1 of Lentisphaeria bacterium. Classification (GTDB taxonomy): domain Bacteria; phylum Verrucomicrobiota; class Lentisphaeria; order Victivallales; family UBA1829; genus SIG77. Next base: position 11,386 of record JAGAPM010000269.1, read on the forward strand.
TCGCAGCCGGTCAGGTTGGCAGCCAGGAAAGCTTCTGCCTCGGCACGGTTTGCGAAGCAGGGATAGCGATCCGGTTTTCCGGAACGTGTGCGATAGTCTTCCGCCACCTCACAGGCGCTGGGCTTGAAACTGCTGGTTCCCCCCGCATAGTA
>JAGAPM010000270.1 GCA_017623265.1 Lentisphaeria bacterium
CGCTGCAGCTCGAAGCTGCAGTGCAGGGCTTTGTGCTTTTTCCACCACGCTGCATCGGCAGCGTGGTGGACAAAGCGCTGCGCCGGCCTGCCGGCGCGATCCGCCGCCGCGCCTCATCTGCCGTCCTGATCTTCTGTATTTTTGCAAAAAACTTTCCCCTTTACTTTGTAAAATCGCAAAACGGCGTTATAGTACATCAACAATTTTTTCAGTCAGAATGGAGCAATGATGGCGGACCCGGATAAAATAACACCCATGATGAAACAGTATTTGCAGGCGAAGGCGGAAACTCCGCCCGGATCCATTCTGCTGTTCCGTCTCGGTGACTTTTATGAGATGTTTTTCGATGATGCCAACCGTGCCGCTCCCATTCTGGAAGTCGCACTGACCAAACGGGCGGGATATCCCATGTGCGGGATCCCGTACCACGCCATTGAAGCGTATCTGCCGAAACTGCTGGATGCGGGCGTGAAAGTCGCCATCGCAGAGCAGATGGAAGACCCGAAACTGGCGAAAGGCATTGTCAAACGCGCCATCACCCGGATCATCACACCCGGCACGATTTTGGATTCCAACTTTCTGAAACCGGGCGTCAGCAACTTCCTCTGCTCCCTCTTTGTGAACAGCAAGGGAAAGATCGGGTTTGCGTGGCTGGATATCAGTACAGCCGAGTTCAAAACCTGTGAACTGAACGATATCCCCGCACTGGAAAGTGAACTGCAGAAACTGCAGCCGCGGGAATGTCTGCTGCCACGATCCCTGTATGATCAGTGGTCTGCGGAAAAATCCTTCCCCTACTACCACAAAACGATCCTCTGGACGCCGGTGGATGACTGGATCTTCTCCATGGAAAACACGGAAGAACTGCTCAAGCGCCAGTTCCATGTGCTGTCCCTCGACGGCTTCGGTTTGCGGGATGCCCTCTGTGCCATCCGGGCTGCCGGCGCTGTTCTTTACTACGCAAGCGAAAATCTGCGGCACAGCACCGGGCATATCCGGTCGATCCAGTACGACAACTGTGAGGAATTTCTCGGCTTGGACCCCATCTGCCAGCGCAATCTGGAGCTGGTGGAAGCTCTCCACGGCGGCGGCAAGGACGGCACCCTGCTTCAGGTGTTGGACAAGACTTCAACCGCCATGGGCAGCCGTCTCATGCGCAGCTGGATCCTGAAGCCCCTCTGCAACCGGGAGGCGATCGTTGCCCGGCAGGATGTGGTCGGTTACTTCAAGGACGATCCGTTCACTCTCGCCGAGATCCGGGAATGTCTGCGGGCGGTCCGGGACATCGAACGACTCACTGCCAAGCTGAATGTAGGCGCTTTCAATGCCCGGGATATGCAGGCGCTGGGAAACAGTCTGGAGATCCTGCCCGGCATCCGTGCCATTCTGGATCTGTGTGATATGCCCCTCATCGACTCCATCCGCAACAACATCCGCCCCGTGCCGGAACTGGCGCAGCGGATCGCAGAAGCCATTGCCGATGAACCACCTGCAACCACCACCGACGGCGGCATGATCCGCCCCGGTTACAACGCCGAATTGGATGAACTCCGCTCCGCCGCCACCAACGGCAAACAGTGGGTCGCCAAACTGCAGGCGGAGGAACAGGAACGCACCGGGATCAAGTCCCTCAAGATCAATTACAATAAGGTCTTCGGCTACTACATCGAAGTTTCCAAGAGCAATCTGGCGCACGTGCCGGAAAATTATATCCGCAAACAGACCCTTGCCAACGGCGAACGTTTTGTAACTCCCGAACTCAAGGAGATGGAAAGCAAGATCCTCGGCGCGGAAGATAAATCAAAAGCCATTGAAAATCAGATCTTTGACGAACTCCGTGCTTATGCGCAGTCCTTCACCGCCACTATTCAGGATGCCGCAAAGGCTGTGGCGGAACTGGACGTCCTCGGTGCACTGGCAGAGTGTGCGTCAAAGTATCATTACTGCCGTCCCCGGGTGACCGATGAAGATACCTTGAGCATCACCGGCGGCAGACACCCGGTCATTGAAC
>JAGAPM010000271.1 GCA_017623265.1 Lentisphaeria bacterium
CCCCGTTTGCACCGCCCGGCTGATAAAGCTCCATTCCTCCGCCGGTGGTCAGAGAGAGAAGCGCTTTCTTCCCCGCGCAGAAACCGGTCTCATACATGTGACCGCCCCCGTAGATCCTGCCCATGGCAAAGACACGGTCAACCCAGCCCTTGAGCAAGGCTGGTATGCTGCACCACCAGAGGGGAAACTGCCAGATCATCAGGTCGCAGTCTTCGATTTTTTCAATTTCATTTTCGATAAAGTCGGCGAACCCGAACCGTTCCGAGGCATACATTTCTTCCAGTTGTTGACGGAACCGTTCCGGATTCTTTACTGTTTTGTACGCACTGCGCCCCGAGACCGGATCAAACTTCATCCGGTGCAGATCGCTGATACGGATCTTGTGACGGCCTTTCCGCAGCGCCTGACACGCCGTTTGAAACATGGCATGGTTGAAACTGTGCGGTTCCGGATGACAATAAACGATTAAGACATTCATCGGCTTTCCCCCTTTCCTTTGCGGTTGACAAGGAAAAAGACAAGACGATGCTTTCCGCAGTTTTCAGAAAAGACTCAACTGTTCCAAATCTTTGCTTTTTTCTTCCGGTTCAGCAGGCTTTGCCGGTTCTGCAGCGGGTTTGACGATCGACATTTTATCCAGATCACGGAGAATGCTTTTCAACTCTTTCTGTTCCGCAATGGCACGGATCTTATCCAGATCCACCACACGCCGGGTAATGTAACTTTCATTCCAGATGATCCCTTCCGGCGGCGTGGTGACGAGCCGGACAAGTTCGATGTTCTTTTTCAACAGGTCTGCACCCTGCTCAATCTTGGTACGCAATGTTTCCCGTTCGATCTCATGGACTTTTGCCAGCATGTTCTCAATGGAACCGAACCGGTTGATCAGCTGTGCCGCCGTCTTCGGTCCGACTCCGGCAATGCCCGGAATGTTGTCTGCATTGTCTCCGATCATGGCAAGATAATCCACGATCGCAGAGGCGGGAACGCCGAATTTTTCTTCCACTTCTTTCAGCCCCCGTTTCGCAAAACCCTTGCCCGCCTGATCCGGAACCAGCATTTCGATCTTTTCGTCAATGACTTGAGCAATATCCTTATCTGCCGAGATGATCCGGATATCCTGATCCTTCTCAAAATGGCGCGCCAGCGATGCGATCAGGTCATCCGCTTCCGTGTCTTCCGCTTCGATGATGTTCCATCCGAAGGCAGTGATCAATTCACGGATGCAGGGCAGCTGCGCCTGAAGATCCTCCGGGCAGGGCGGGCGATTTGCTTTGTAATCCGGTGCCAGCGCAAGACGGTGCGGCGGTCTGCCTTTGTCAAAGACGAATGCGCCGGGCGCACCGGGGTGATCCTCCTCCAGTTTCATCAGAAAGCGCATCATGGCAAAGATGGCGTTGGTGGGATCGCCATTTTTGTTGGAAAGCGCACGGACTGCATAGTAGCTGCGGAAAATCTGCGCATAAGAATCGATCAGAAAAACAGTTTCAGGCATAATGTTCCTTCATTCAGAAAGACGGTAATCTTCCGGTTTGATGTTGATGACCTGACCGGAGAGGCGCGCCTGCTCAATGGCAACCCCGGCAACGGTGGATGCCAGCCCCGCCATCAGGTCGGCTTCCGGCTTGCTTCCCGTTTCGACACAATGGACAAATTCCAGCAGAAAATCCAGGTCGCTGCCGCCATGTCCGGATGCGTTGGTCTCGGCGCAGCTTACAGTGCGGGCAGGGCGTCCGTCGGAATAGGTCAGGAGGATCTCCTGCGTGGCGGTATCGCCGTGCAGATAGCCGTTGGTGCCGAAGACCGCGATAGTCCGTTTTGCAACAGGGGCAAAAAGATTCAGTGTAAAATCGCACTTTATCCCGTTTTCAAATTCCATCAGCGTGATCTGGTGGTCAACGAGATCTTTATCATCATTATAAACACATAAGTCAAACTTTTTGGCGGAAGGAGCGGCTTTTTCCTGTGCCGTCATCTGAACCATCTCACCACCGAAACGGAACCGGCAGGAGGTGTCCGGACATTCCGAACAGAAGTTGTGTTTGAGCTTGTCCGGCGTGAAGAAACGGCAGGACCCGAAGGAGGCGACACGGCTGATGCGGGCGCCCGCAACAGCGGAAAGAATATCGATGTCATGACTGCACTTCGCCAGCATGAAACTGCCGGAGTTGGCACTCTTCCGGTGCCAGCGGCGCATGTAACTTGCTCCGTGCATGACACCAAGGCACTCTGAAGCGGAAATGTTCAGAATATTTCCCAGTTCACCGGATGCGACGATCTCCCGGACCGCACGGTAGAGCGGATGGAAGCGCAACACAAAACCGACCTGGATGATACGGTTGTACTCCTGTGCCGTCGCAATGATCTTCCGGCAGTCCGCCGCATTCAACGCCATGGGCTTTTCCAGCATGATGTGCTTGCCCGCTTTCAGACAGGCAACCGCCACTTCGCAGTGGAAGGGATCGGGAACCGTGATGATTGCAGCATTGAAGTCGCCATGAGCGATTAAATCGTCCAGTTTGTAAAATTTCGGTACATCCAGACCGGCAGTGGCGGCAAATTCGTCCAGCCGCTCTGCAGAGGTGTCGCACAGCGCCGTGATCTTTGCCGCCGGTGCATATTTAGTGATGGTTCCGATATAGCCGTAGCCGCGCTGTCCAACCCCGATCAATGCAGATCGGAAGAGCA
>JAGAPM010000029.1 GCA_017623265.1 Lentisphaeria bacterium
CTAGATTCTAAATCTGGCGCTGGTAACAGCGTATGGGTTCGACCCCCATCTCCGGCACCACTTCTTTGCCTCTTCGACGGTTTATGCCAGAAGTTCATATTGTTTTTAATTCCCGGATTCCGGTTTCTTCCGTCATTTTACACCAACGGTGAAAAGCGATCCGGACATATATCAGGCGGCTCTTTACAGTCTCCGCTTCCTGCCGTGGACGCCCGATCCGGAACTCCCGCCATATCAATAAGGCACACACGCTGCAGCCCTTTTTCTTTTTTATTTTTTGAATCACGCCCTTGACTTTTTATTTTCCCGTTGTATGGTAAGTCCCCAGGAAGCAGGGCACATTCCCTCTGAACAAAGATTACATCAAAGTCACCAGACTTTACAGTACGTCGTTATAAAGTTGGAGCGACTATGTACCCCTGCTTCTGTTTTATTTTAAAATTTCTTCTTTCCAGCCGTTTTTTTCCGTTCTGCTCTTGACTTTTATTTTGCACAGTATATGTTATCATATTCAATCAAAATAACCAACTCTTATTTCAGGAAAGGATCGGGTTCTTATGGATTTGCTCAAGCGTCAGACTCCCTGCAACATGCCGGTGAAAGTCGTTCAGTTCGGTGAAGGTAACTTCCTTCGCGCATTTATTGATTGGATGATCGATGAAATGAACCGGAAAGTCGGGTTCAACGGATCGGTCCAGATCATTCAGCCGCTGGAAAAAGGGCTTTCGGACATGATCAACGCTCAGGACGGTCTCTACACCCTGATCCTCCGGGGGATCGCAGACGGCAAACTGGTGGAAGATACCCGTGTGATCGAATCGGTCAAGGGCTGTCTTAACGCCTATACGGAATGGGATAAAGCCATGGAAACATTCCGCGGTGCGGATCTGCGTTTCTGTTTCTCCAATACAACAGAAGCCGGGATCGAATACAAGGCGGAACCCTACACCCCGGGCATCACCCAGACCACCTTCCCCGCAAAAGTCACCGCTCTCCTGTATGAACGGTTCAAAGCCGGTCTCCCGGGGCTGATCTTCCTCCCCTGCGAACTCATTGACAAGAACGGGATTACCCTCAAAAAGTACATGATCCAGTATGCCACGGAATGGGCGCTCGGTGCTGATTACATCGACTACATCGAAAACGCCAACACATTCTGCTGCACACTGGTGGACCGGATCGTTGCCGGTTATCCCCGGGCAACGGCGGATGCCATCTGCGAAAAACTGGGCTACAAAGACAATCTGCTGGACTGCGGCGAGCCGTTCCACTTCTTTGTGATCGAAGCGCCGGATGGCGTGGAAAAAGAACTGCCGCTGCGGGAAGCCGGTCTGGATGTGGTCTTTGTCAAAAATCAGGCACCCTACCGGACCAGAAAAGTCCGTTTCCTGAATGGCGCTCATACAGCCACCATCCCCGCCGCTTATCTTGCCGGTTTCGACTTTGTGGATGAAGTGGTTGCCGATCCCTTCTTCGGCAAGTATATGCGTACACTGCTCTTTGAAGAAGTCTATCCCACCGTGGATCTGCCGGACGATGAAAAAACGGCGTTCGCCTCTGCGATCGTGGAACGTTTTGCCAATCCCTTCGCCATGCACCGGCTTCTCTCCATTGCGCTGAACAGCGTCTCCAAGTGGAAAGTCCGTGTGCTGCCCAGCCTGCTGGATTATCTCAAGAGCAAAGGACAGCTTCCCAAGGTTCTTTCCTTCTCCCTGGCAGCGCTCATTGCGTTCTACCGCAACGAAGGCGGAACCGGTCTTGGCAGAGTCAATGCCTACCCCGTGGCAGACAGCGATGGCATTGCGGCGTTCTTTGAAGAACAGTGGAAAAACAATGAGATCCCCGCACTGGTCCGGAATGTCCTCGCCAGAACCGATTTCTGGGATATGGACCTCAATACCGTGCCGGGTCTCACGGATAATGTGACCGCCAATCTGAAAAACATCATGGCAGATGGCGTCCGTCTCGCCGCAGGAGCTCTTTTCTGATGAAGAACAACATGCTTCAGATCTCCCCAGCCGACAATGTGGCAGTAGCACTTTCCGGTGAGATGACCGGGCATAAGTTTGCGCTCACAGAAATCGCAAAAGGCGAAAAAGTCATCAAGTACGGCATGCCCATCGGGTACGCCACGGAAGACATTGCCAAAGGCGCCCATGTACACACCCACAATGTGAAGACCCTGCTCAACGAACACGCCGAATATGAATACAACAGGGAACCGGAAACGGTGCTGAAAACGGACCGCAACGATTCCTTCCTCGGATACCGCCGCTGCGATGGCACTGCCGGGATCCGCAACGATCTCTGGATCATCCCCACTGTGGGCTGCGTCAATTCTCTGGCGGAAAATCTGGCGAAAGCCTTCAATGCGTCCGCCGGTCCGGATATGAAAGCGATCCCGTTCGTTCACCCCTACGGCTGCTCCCAGTTGGGTGATGACCACGAACGGACCGCCGATCTACTTGCTGCGTTCTGCAAACACCCCAACGCAGGCGGCGTACTGGTGGTGGCACTGGGCTGTGAAAACAATACGTTGGAATCTTTCAAAGAACGGCTGGGCGACATCTCCGGCAGAAACATTGCGTTTCTCCGGGCGCAGGATGCCGGCGATGAGTTCAGTGCCGGCATGGATCTGCTGGAAGATCTGAAGAAAAAAGCAGCGGCATGTAAACGGGAAACGATCCCGGTGAGCGAGCTGAAGATCGGCTTGAAGTGTGGCGGCAGTGACGGCTTCTCCGGCATCACAGCAAACCCGCTGGTGGGCAGGATCTCCGACCTGCTCATTGCACAGGGCGGCACCAGCGTGCTGACGGAAGTCCCGGAAATGTTCGGAGCGGAAACGCTGCTTATGAACCGGTGCGTGACCAGAGAAGTTTTTGAAAAATGTGTCGACATGATCAACGGCTTCAAAGATTACTTCGTGAGTCACGGTCAGGTGGTCTACGAGAACCCCTCCCCCGGCAACAAAGCGGGCGGGATCACCACGCTGGAAGATAAATCCCTCGGCTGCACCCAGAAGGGCGGTCTCTCTCCCGTGGTGGATGTGCTGGCATACGGTGATCAGCTCAAAAAGCCCGGGCTCAACCTGCTGTCCGGTCCGGGGAACGACATGGTTGCATCCACTGTTCTTGCGGCTGCCGGATGCCAGATCGTCCTGTTCACCACCGGACGCGGCACGCCTTTCGGAACGGTCGTCCCGACCCTGAAGATCGCCACAAATTCCGCACTTGCAGAAAACAAGAAGAACTGGATCGACTTCAACGCCGGTCAGCTTCTGGAAGGCAAGAGCATGGAAGCGTTGGCGGATGAATTTTTCGATCACATCCTTGCTGTGGCAAACGGCACGGTCAAAGCGAAAAATGAACTCGCCGGATTCCAGGAAATCACCATCTTCAAAGATGGCGTGACGCTGTAAGATTTTCCACTTTTCCGGAAACGTTAAAAGGGGCGGTTGCAAAACTGTTTTCCTGTATCTGCTGCGACTGTCCTGATAAATATTTCTTTGAAAACAATCCATGCAGGCGGATTCAGATGCGCTCCGGAGGAGCGCGGGATCACAGCCTATGGGCTTGCCCATAGGTTATGGATTTA
>JAGAPM010000272.1 GCA_017623265.1 Lentisphaeria bacterium
ACCATCAACTGCAATAACATTTACACTCATTCTTACCTTTTCTTTCCTGTTTATAACGGTATTTTCTTTTTCTGTCCCGTCAAACAAAAAGATACAAAAAAGGTGTCAGCGGGGATCGTAGGGGTGGGAGGGAGAGAAAAAAGTGGTGGCTGCTGCCGGGTTCGAACCAGCGACCTGTGGATTATGATTCCATCGCTCTACCGACTGAGCTAAGCAGCCATCTCACATCATGCCCTTAATATATCCCCGCTGAGGGAAAAGTCAAGGGCATTTTGTGATTTTTTTCAATATTTTTTCTTATTTCTTCCCGTACAACGGTCCATACGCCTCGCAAGCCCGATAATCTGCGCCTTCCAGATCCATGCCGAATGCGTTCCAGGTGGAGGGACGGAAGATCTGTTCTTCCGGCACGTTATGCATACAAACCGGAATACGGAGCATGGATGCCAGCGTGATCAGATCCGCACCGATGTGACCGTAGGAGAACGCACAGTGGTTGGCACCCCACTTTGCCATGACCGTATAGACATCTTTGAAGCAGCCCTCGCCGGTGATCCGGGGGACAAACCAGGTGGTGGGCCAGCCGGGGTCGGTACGGCGGTCCAGTTTATCATGAACATCCTGCGGCAGGACAGTGGTGTAACCTTCAGCGATCTGCAGCACCGGACCGAGACCGGCAACCAGGTTGATACGGCTCATGGTAATGGGCATGCCGCCTTTGGTCAGGAACCTGCTGGAAAAACCGCCACCGCGGAAATACTGACGGTTTGCGGGGACCCAGGAGACAGCATCCAGACACTTCTGAGCTTCCTCTTCGCTGATTTCCCAGAAATGTTTCATGATGGGCTTACCGTCTTCATCGCTCATCTGTCCGGTTGCGTCTGCAGTGGTGGCACCGGAGTTGATCAGGTGGATCAGACCCGGTTCCGGCATATCATAACCGGTAACACGCTTGACGGCTTCCTTGCTCCAGAAGGTACGGACATCGGAGAAGCCCTGCGCTCTGCCGGTCAGGAGGTGACCGAACAACATGGCAACGCCGTTGAGGGCATCGTTTTCCGTAGCAAGGACCATGGCTTCGCGGATTCCGTTCCAGTCAAAGGAGGAGTTGAGGATCGTTTCCATGAAGTCGCCGTTAGGCATGTGGTCGGTCCACTGACGCTGTCCCTGGAAACCGCCTGCGATCGCATTATGACCACAGGATTCTTCCACGAAGCCCATTTCCGCCAGTTTCGGATTACCGATCATCAGGTCGCGGGCGATCATGCACATCTTTGTGACATAATCCCACATTTCTTCGTAGCGTTCTGCCGTGAGGGAATCGCCGTTGCAGAAATCTTCGCTCTGTTTGCAGTTTTTCCGGACCCATTCGCGGGCTTTGGCATATTCTTCCGGATCATAGATATTCTCATTTACGCGACGGATGATTTCGCACATATCCACGGATTCGCAACGGATGTTCAGATACTTTTCGAAGAATTCCGGATTCACAATAGAACCGGCGATCCCCATCGCCACAGAACCGATGGAGAGATAAGATTTTCCGCGCATGAGTGCGACTGCAATGGCAGAACGGGAGAAGCGGAGCAGTTTTTCCTTGACATCGTCCGGGATGACCGTATCGGTGGCATCCTGCACGTCACGACCATAGATACCGAAAGCGGGCAGACCTTTCTGTGCGTGGGCAGCCAGAACAGCCGCCAGATAAACTGCGCCGGGGCGTTCCGTACCATTGAAGCCCCAGACAGCCTTCTGGGTGAAGGGATCCATGTCCATCGTCTC
>JAGAPM010000273.1 GCA_017623265.1 Lentisphaeria bacterium
ATATCGCAATCGGGATTGAGTTTTTTCAGTTCTTTCGCAATTCTTGCGCCATAAAGATCGCCGCTGGATTCCCCAGCCATGATCCAGATCAAAGGCCGTTTCTGTGCTGCTTCTGCCATGATTCTCTCCTGACGGAATGATTATTTTTTGCGTTTCTTTTTCGGGGGAGTGTAGTTGCTGCCGCGTCCACCGCCGAAGCCGCCGAACCCGCCGCGCATTCCTCCGCCCATACCGCCGAGTCCACCCATGCCGCCACCCATGCCGCCGAGACCGCCCAGTCCGCCGAGACCACCCATGCCACCGCCACCGAACAAGCCGCCGAGACCGCTCATGAGTTTGGACATCATGCCCTGATTACCCATCATTTTTTTCATCATGTTGAAATGCTTGATGAGTTGAGAAACTTCATCCAGCGGTCTGCCGGATCCTTTGGCGATACGTTTGCGGCGGGGCATATCGATCATATCCGCATTCTGCCGCTCTTTTTTGTTCATGGAGCAGATGATCGCTTCGGTGTACTTGAATTTTTTCGGATCGAACCCGGGCATATTGGCGATCTGATCGCCGCCGGGCAGGAATTTCAGGATCGATTCCAGCCCGCCCATGCGCTGCATCTGCCGGAGCTGGCCGAGGAAGTCATCAAAGTCAAAAGAATTTTTCCGGAGTTTCTGTTCCAGTTTCGCCGCTTCCTCCTGATCGATCTCCTCAGCTGCCTTTTCCACGAGTGAGACAATATCACCCATCCCCAGGATCCGGGATGCCATACGGTCGGGATAGAAGGTATCCAGATCTTCCAGATTTTCGCCGCGTCCCGTGAATTTGACCGGGCAGCCGGTAACTTTGCGGATGGAGAGCGCAGCACCGCCCCTGGCATCGCCGTCCAGTTTCGTCAGGACGATAACTGTAAGAGCAAGAGCATCGTTGAAATGTTTCGCAACGGAAACAGCCTGCTGACCGAGGGCGGCATCTGCCACCAGCAGGATTTCACCGGCATTGGTCATCTGTTTGACCTGAACCAGTTCCCGGACCATGGTTTCATCGATCTCCAACCGCCCTGCGGTGTCGATAATGAGATAATCGGCGCCGGTGCTGCGTGCTTCCTGCAGAGCATTCATGGCGAGCATGGGAACATTCTGCGTGGTGCGATCCGTAAAGACGGGGACCTCCACGGTTTCCGCCAGCACTTCCAACTGGTCAATAGCGGCAGGCCGGTACACGTCCGCTGCGGCAAGCAGGACCTTTTTTCCCTTTTTCTTCAGGTGGAGCGCCAACTTTCCGGTGGTGGTGGTCTTCCCGCTTCCGTGGAGACCGACCATCATGATCACGTTCGGTTTCGCCCCGCTGATCAGCTCCGCTTCGCCACCGCCCATAAATTCGACCAGTTTATCATAAACGATCTTCACCGCCTGCTGACCGGGCGTTACACTCTTGAGGACTTCCGCCCCGAGGCAGCCTTCCCGCACCCCGTTCACAAAATCTTCCGCAACGGCAATATTCACATCCGCTTCCAGCAACGCCTCGCGGATATCGTTCATAGCTTCTGCAATGTTGGATTCGGACAGCGCAGCCTGTCCGCGCAGGCGTTTCAAGGCACCCTGCAGCCGGTCGGTCAAAGAATGAAACATAAGAAATCCTGTCTTTGGGCTTTTAATATTCGTCTACTCGTGCTATATTATACAATAGAAAGCCGGAAATACAAATGATACAAGCGAAAAAAGTGCAAAAAAGCACAGAAACGGAAGACATGGCAGAAACAGCAGAACGGATCGTAACAACCATCGTCCCGGGCGAAGCGGAAGGGATCCGTCTGGATCAGTATCTGACCGGGAGGTTTACTTACCGCAGCCGGACTGCATGGCAGAAGAGTATCAAATCCGGCTCGATCCTGCTGAACGGACGCAAAACCAGTGCCTCCCGTCTGCTCCACGCAGGGGAAACGATCGCCCTTGTTCTCAAGGGGGAGGAACTGGAGGAACCGCCGGTCCGCACCGATTACCGGATCCTGCTGGAAACGCCCAATTTTCTTGCGGTGGACAAACCCGGAAACCTGCCGGTGCATCCTTCCGGCGGCTATTTCAACCATACGCTCCAGCGCTTACTGATCCCGGATCACGGGGTAGTCCATCCGGTCAACCGGCTGGACCGGGAGACTTCAGGGATCGTCCTCTTTGCGAAGACCGGTCAGGACGCCCGGCAACTGGCAGAGCTTTTTGACAGAAACGAGATTCATAAGTCCTACTGTTCCATAGTATTCGGTAATTTTCCGGACGAACTGAATGCTACCGGTTTTCTGGAATCTGATCCGGTATCGCCCATTGCAAAAAAACGGCGTTTTGTTACGACTCCGACAACCCCGGATGCGGAACAATGCAGTACCTTTTTTCAGTGTTTGAAACGGGAACAGGGATTCAGCCTGATCCGGTGCGAACCGGTCACGGGGCGTCTGCATCAGATCCGGGCGACACTGTGCAGTCTGGGGTATCCTCTTGCCGGCGATAAGATGTACGGACCGGATGATACCATTTTTTTACGGTTCATTGAGGATAAGATGACCGATCAGGATCATGCACTTCTGCGTATGGACCGGCAGGCACTTCACGCTTCAAGGCTGCGTTTTGTTTCTCCCTTTGACGGCAGGGAAACAGAGATCATTTCCCCGGTTCCGGAAGATTTTTTCCTGCTGCCGGACGGAAAAGAATAATTCTTTCCCGGAAATTGCATTTCCTCCACGATCTCCGGATCCAGCCGGAACGAAGTGCAAGGCATGATTTCTGCGGGTGTGTTGAAAGCCGGTCTTTATGGCTTCAGCGAAGCTTCCGGCAAAACATTTTTTTCGATTTTTACAAGTATCGCTCCGTTTTTTATAAAACTTTTTTTACAGGTGCCATGTCATTTTACCACAAACACACCGTGTCATGATTCAACAAAAAAAGAGGGGAAAGAACAATGACAAAACCGAAGATCTACGATTTCGCAGGGGACATTGAATCCGAATTTGAATTTTCCTGCCGATATTCGACATCCGCATTCAAGCATGCCTCCCGTGTCCATCGCCATGAACGGATCCGGACAGCCGCATGCAGAGAACATGAATACCGGAAAAACGGTGACCATCACGAAAAAAATCTCCGGCGGGTTGAACGCTTCTGAAAAAATTCCGTCTTTGCGGTTGCATTTTCCCGGTGTTTATGCTATATTTCAGCGTATTATCATTCAAGAAAGACAAAAACCGTAACTGTGAGGAACTGGAACTATGGGCGTAAAGGCAGATATCGGGATTGCCGGACTTGCTGTAATGGGGGCGAATCTGGCGCTGAACTTTGAATCCAAAGGCAACAAGGTTGCCCTCTACAACCGGACGGAAGAAAAACTGGAGTACTTCATGAGTACCGTCGGAAAAGATAAAAACTTTCAGGCGACATCCAGTATTCCCGAATTTCTCGGTTTTCTCGAACATCCCCGCAAGATCATCATGATGATCCGCGCCGGAAAGCCGGTGGATGATTTCATCCGCAATCTGGAGCCTCATCTGGTTCCTGGTGATATCCTCATTGATGCCGGCAACAGCTTCTACGGTGATACCCGGCGCCGCGCCGAAGCACTGAAAAAACTGGGCGTGGAATATGTGGGGCTCGGGATCTCCGGTGGAGAGGAAGGCGCATTTTACGGGCCCTCTCTCATGGCAGGATGCAGTGAAAAGGCATGGAAGGAACTGGAAGGACCGCTCAACGCTATCGCTGCAAAAGCCGAAGGCAAAA
>JAGAPM010000274.1 GCA_017623265.1 Lentisphaeria bacterium
GGATTCCCCGGTCATCGTCAAAATTGCAGTGGGGATCGGTTACCACCAGCAGTTTTACAGGCTGGACTCCGGCGATGGTGAGATCCAATTTGCCGGGTTCGCTGTAAGAGAGGGAACGGAGTGTATGCGGAATGGAAGCAGTTGTCATTTTCAGCCTCATTTTGTTTCTTTAAACGTTTACTATTCGTAATATAAAAGGAAAAGAGTTTCGAATCAAGCCGGATTTTCAAGATTTTTTTCTTTTTCCGCCTTTTATTTTATCGTTTCTGTGATAGATTACGGACACAGCGCACTGATGGCGGAATGGCAGACGCGTTGGATTTAGGTTCCAATGCCGTGAGGCGTGCAGGTTCAAGTCCTGTTCAGTGCACCAGTTTTTCTGTATGAAAACCGATTCAATAATGGAGTTGTTATGAACCAGATCATCCCGTGTGTGTCCGATTGGAAGTTTTCCCGCGATGGCGTCGATTGGCAGAACGTCTCTCTTCCGCACAGTGTTTTTGTGGAGCCGGAGACGATCGTAAAACCGCAGGTGGGAAAAGCAATTTATCAGTACCGTTTTTCTGCGCCGGAAGAGTGGAAACGCAAAATCGTTTCCTTTGAGATCGGTGCCGCCATGCAGCGGGCGGAAGTTTATGTGAACGGTGAATATCACTTCACTCATTTCGGCGGATATCAGAAATTTTTCATCCCGATGACGGACGACCTGAAAGACGAAAACCTCATTGAGATCCGTCTGGATAACGCCGATTCCCGGGATATGCCTCCCGGAAAGATCATCACGACCATGGATTTCTGCTATCACAGCGGGCTTTACCGGGATGCTAAACTCCATGTGTGGGAACCGGTCCACATCACCGATCCGCTGGCGGTCTCCATTCCAGCCGGTGGCGGCGTGTTTCTGCGGACAGAACAGCTGAATCCGGATGGCTCCGCAGAGATCTCTGCCTCCTGTCATGTGATACATGAAATGCCTGCCACCCGCCGATTTGAGATCCTCCAGCTGGCAAAAGAGCCGAATCAGGTTTCCGTGAAACTGCAGATCACCGCTCCGGATGGAACTTGCGTCTTTGAATCGGAAAGCGACTCCGTGGAGATCCGTCCCAATACGGATCATACATTCCATTTTAAGGCAAATATCGCAAATGCCGCCCTCTGGACGCCGGAGACTCCGGTCCGTTATACTGCCGTATTTACTGTGACTCATGATGGCGAAACGGTCCATGTTATGCAGGAAAAATTCGGCATCCGCACCATCGAATTTACAAAAGATGGCTTCTTCCTGAACGGCGTCAAGACTTTTCTCAACGGTACCAACCGCCACATGGAATACCCGTTCATCGGCAACGCTGTACCGGAAAACGGACAGTGGCGTGATGCCATGCTCATCAAGAAGAGCGGCTATAATTTTGTGCGTCTGAGTCATTACAATCAGGATCCCGCATTCCATGAAGCCTGCGACAGCATCGGGTTGCTGGTCATGGCGGCGATCCCCGGCTGGCAGGCATATCACAGCAATTCCGCCTTTATCGAAAATTCGTTCCGGGATTGCCGGGAGCTGATCCGTTGTCTGCGCAACCGTCCTTCCATCATCCTCTGGGAACTTTCCCTGAACGAAGCCTATCCGCCCTCCTGGGTGAACACGGAATTCTGCCGGATCACCCACGAAGAATATCCCGGCAGCCAGTGTTACAGCGCAGGCGATACCTGGGGCTTTTCCGAGATGTGGGACGTTCTGTTCCCCTGCGGGCATCAGCGTTCCACAGATAAACCCGTTCTCCTGCGGGAGTATGGGGATTGGGGCTTCGGCGGCGGAAACAGCACCAGCCGCCGGACCCGCGGCGACAGCATGAAAGAACGGCTCATTCAGTGCTGGAACTTTATGTGGACATACAATCGTCTCCAGGCAGTGCCGTGCATGGTGGGGGCAGCAGACTGGTGTTTCTTCGACTACAACCGGGGCTGCAGTTCCAATATCGAAACATCCGGTTCCATGGATGTTTACCGTCAGCCCAAGATCAAGTTCTTCTTCTATCAGTCACAGGGCGAAGAACCGATGCTTTACCCCGTTCATAATGAAATGGATAAGCTGATCGTCTTTACCAACTGCAGCGAGATCGAAGTGGAACAGTCCGGCAGGATCATTGTTCCCCGCAGGAAACCGGATAACGGACCGGATACACCGTACAACCCGAATCTGGGATCCAGTCCGGACTGGGAAACAGCTCTGCCGGATTGCGGCGATACCAGCGGTGGAAATCCCTTCGACGGCGGAAACTGCAAACAGCTGGCACATCCTCCGTTCACCTGTTCCGGCGTTCCCGCTCCGGAAGTCGGTTCGCCTCTCATTATCCGGGGGTATAAAGACGGCGAACAGATGTTTGAACAGATCCTGCGAAAACCGGAAGAAGTCATCGAAGTCGAAACTGTTGTGCGGGAAGATGGTGTCCCCGTCACGGCAGGTGATCTGGTCTTTGTAGATGCGATTCTGAAGGACCGGAACGGAACCCTTGTGCCGGAAAATGTGCCGGTACGCCTGAAGGTCAGCGGCGGAGCGGAGATCATCGGCGGTATGCCGGAAACGGTCGCCGGGATCGCATCCTGGCTGGTCCGGGTCGCCGATCCGGAGTTTCAGGCGGTCGCCGAACGGATCTGATCTGTTTTACCAGTGATACGGCAGCGTGATGCTGAAATGTTCCCGCATGATCACTGCCGTATTGGGCAGATGATTTCCCGGAATGACAGCCGGGGGTGACGGCGCTTCTCCGTAAAGCGGTTCGTTTTCAATATTTGCCAAACGTGCCGCATAGGATTCCAGTACCTGACGACGCATGGCTGCACTCATCTTCGCCGGGGCATAAACAATCTGGGGCGTCAGAATATCGAATCCGGCAAACTGCAGTGTGCCGTGCCAGACCGGCTTCAACAGTTCCATGATATCCCC
>JAGAPM010000275.1 GCA_017623265.1 Lentisphaeria bacterium
CGCACCCGGTGTCCCGGATGCCGGAGTCAGTTTAATGGTACGCTTCGAGAGCTTTGCCGTGTCCGTGGAGACAGGAGCCGCCGCCGGAGCGGGTGCAACAGACGGAGCCGAAGCCGCCGGAGCGGGTGCAACTGCCGGAGCCGGTGCAGAGGGGGCGGCGGATGCCGGAGTCAGTTTAATGGTACGCTTCGAGAGCTTTGCCGTGTCTGTGGAGACAGGAGCTGCCGCCGGAGCGGGTGTAACTGCCGGAGTCACCGGTGTTGCCGGAGCCGTTGCGGGACCGGAAAGAGGACTTCCGGACTGGGGAACCAGCTTGATGGTGCGTCTGGCAAGTTTTGCTGTGTCAGTGGAAACGGGAGCAGCTGCCGGAGCCGGAGCTTCTGCCGGTGCGGAAGCTGTCGGAGTTTTCAATTTCAGAGTCGGCGCAGATGCTGCAGCCGCCGGAGCTGCCGGGTTTGCCGGTTTCAAACGGATCGTTCTTTTCGGGATAGCAGATCCCGCAAGTTTTTCTTCATTGTCAGCCATGATAATGAACCTTCTCCATGATCGTTATTCTTTTATTTTCTATATTCTCGCTCCGAATATATCACCCATTCTGCTGATTGGCAAGTGGTAAAATCAAAAAAAATCAAAAAAAATCGGGAAAATTAAAAAAAAGTGATTTTTTCTTGATTTTTCAAGAAAGCATGTTACATTGTCTTTTATATTCTTTATTTTAAATTTGGTGCGGGCGTGACCGCATATAGAAAGCAATACAATGGAAACAAAAATCTTGCAGAAGATCAATGCACCGCAGGATCTGAAAGGGCTCTCGACAGAGGAACTTTCTTTTCTTGCGGAAGAGATCCGGCAGACGATCCTGAACACGGTCTCCCGGACCGGCGGGCATTTGTCATCCGGTCTTGGTGTGGTGGAACTGACCATTGCTCTGCATCGCGTGTTTCATGCACCGGCAGATAAGATCCTCTGGGATGTAGGGCATCAGACATACCCGCATAAACTTCTGACCGGAAGACAGTCCCTTTTCGACACTCTGCGCAGTTACAACGGGTTGAACGGTTTTTGCAAACCGGATGAATCGGAATATGATCCCTTCATCTCCGGACATGCGGGAAATGCTGTTTCTGCCGCAATGGGGTTTGCGGTCGCCAACCAGTTGTCCGGCAGCGATGATCATGTGGTCGCAGTGATTGGCGATGGCGGTCTGATCAACGGGATTACTCTGGAAGCGTTGAATAATCTGCGTTCCACCTGCAGACGGATGATCGTGGTGCTGAACGATAACAAGATGTCGATCAACGGCAGCATCGGAGCGATACCGAAATATTTGAATAAACTGATCACGAACCGTCGCTATAACCGTTTCAAAGCTCTTGCCAAGAAAAGTTTGAGCCGTCTGCCCGGCGGCAGGAACATGATCAGTCGTATCCAGCAGTTGGAAAGCTCTACGAAAAGTCTGCTTGTGCCGGGGGTGTTTTTTGAAGAAATGGGAATCCGTTACATCGGTCCGATCCCCGGGCATGATCTGGCGGAACTGATCCGGACTCTTGACCGGATCAAAGATTTTGATCAGCCGGTGCTGGTGCATGTCATCACGGAAAAAGGGCATGGCTGCGACTACGTGGCTGCTCAACCGGAAGTATATCATGGCGTAAGTGCGTTTGATCCGGTGAACGGGATCCGGAATCAGGAAAAGAAACGGACCTTTTCCTCTGCATTCGGGGAGGCACTGGAAGAGCTTGCAGCTGCCGATGACCGGGCATCGGTCATTACGGCTGCCATGGCATCCGGTTGCGGGATTTCCGATTCTTACATCCAGACATACCCGGACCGCTTTTTTGATGTGGGGATCGCCGAAGAACATGCTTTGACTTTTGCCGGCGGGCTTGCTGCCGGCGGACAGCGTCCTGTTGTGGCGATGTATGCAACTTTTCTGCAGCGGGCGCTTGATTCCCTTTATCATGATATTTGTCTGCCGTCTCTGCCGGTGATGCTTTGTATTGACCGTGCCGGAGCAGTGGAAGATGGTCCCACTCATCACGGGATCTATGATCTGTCTTTTCTGCTGACCATGCCGAATCTGGCAGTTCTCATGCCGGAATCGGAACCGGTCCTGAAAGAGATGATGACACTTGCCGGA
This sequence comes from Lentisphaeria bacterium, assembly GCA_017623265.1. GTDB lineage: Bacteria > Verrucomicrobiota > Lentisphaeria > Victivallales > UBA1829 > SIG77. The sequence goes on from JAGAPM010000275.1 coordinate 2,141, forward strand.
AAGCAGAGTGTACCGGTGGCGATCCGTTATCCCCGGGGAGGATCCGGTATGCCTTCCGGCGAAGTTGCCGCCGGAGTGGAGTGGGGCAGATCTGTTATCGATCGGGTTGGCACGGATCTGGCGATCTGGTCCTGCGGCAGAGAACTTTATACCGCCCGTGCTGTTGCGGATATTCTGCAGGAAAAACATGGACTTTCGGTGGCGATCCACAATGTGCGGTTTCTGAAGCCCTTTGATGAAAGTGCGTTTCTGGCTTCGGCGGAAAAAATGCATGTGGTTACTTTGGAAGATCATTGTCTGGAAGGTGGTTTTGCTGCATTGGCGGCGAGAATCCTGCTCCGGAGCGGAAAGACGCATCACGGGATCACCTCATTCGGCTGGCAGGGGAGCACGGTTGTCCCTCACGGCGCAATCCCGGATCTGCGGAAAGCCGCCGGTCTTCTGCCGGAACAGATCGCTGAAACAATCGCTGAAAAATGGAAAATCAATCATAAAATATAATCCATAAAACGACGGAGAAAGCAAATGAAAAAACAGAACTTGGTACGGTTTGCTCTGGCAGCGCTGACTGCCGGATTCCTGATCGCACCGGCAATGGTCAAAGCCCAGATCCCGGGCGGCCCCGGCGATGGTGCGGCAGAGGCGCCATTGGAAGATGAAAGTGTGGACAAATCGGATCTTTGGCAGAAAGCGAAAGAACGCGGGCGCACCCATGTCGGCAGTGCTACGGATGAGCCGGATGACAGCGGCAAGATCAATCCCCTTGAGCTGCCTTATCTCTCCATTTACTATGTCAAGCCGATCGTTGATGACAAAGAAGATGTCAAGATCAGATGCTATGTTTCAGACTGGTATCAGTCCGAATGGCGCTTGGATGATCACAGCCACCGCTTCAATATCCGCCTGACGATCGACCTCAAAGAAAGTATGGAGGAGCTTGAAACTCCGGTTCCTCCCCGGGTGCTGGAACTGAAAAATGTGAAGGCGGGTGACCATGAGTTTGTGGTGAAAGGTCCCTGGGTTCCCGGTGAATACCGGGTCGAGCTGTTGGCGGATGACATGCACGGAAGACGCTCCAATCAGATTTATCATGAGTTCTGGGCGCGTCCCAAATCCGATGCCGAGATTTCTGAAAAAGAAACCTTCCGGATGCAGGAAAAGCATCTGACGATTTTCAAAAACGCTCCCATTTCCAACAAGGGGGACTACGGGATCTTCCACTTTGTCGATGCCAAAGGAAAAAGTTGGAAAGACGCCATCCCGCTGGTGGAAAAGGCTGCAAAAAAGATCAAGGTCCCGTCCGGGAAATATGTGGTGGTTGTTCCCGGTGAAAAATACGATCGGGAAGATCATCTGAGTTGGTTTGAACGCTCCAAATTCCGTGGCGCTCACGGCTGCCCCCTGCCGGAATGGCTGCCCCTTTCCTACAGCAACCGGTCCTGTAAAGTGATCTATGCAAAAGATTACGATCACGATAAAGTGGAAGCGGAAGCGAAGAAGACTTCCAACGGTCTGAACCGTCTGCTGCGTGTGGCAGAGCGGCAGGGGTTCCGCAAGGTCGTTCTGCTGCCGGGCACATACCGTATTTCCCACACGGAACCGATCAATATTCCCAGCGGTATGACGCTGGACCTGAACGGTGCTGTGATCAAGATGAACCAATTTATCGGTGCCGGTGGTGTGCAGATCACCATGAAAGAGACCTTTGATTCCCATGTGGTCAATGGGATCGTGGAAGGTGACTATTTTGAACACGACTATGCAAACTCTCCGGACAACTCCGAATGGGTCTGTGGGATCGGTATGAGCGGGGAATGTAAGTATTCCAGCTATGAACGGATCCTGGTCCGGTACATTACCGGGTACGGCGTTTCCCACGGGATCAGCATGAAACAGTACGGTCGCGCCCGTCAGATCGGCGGTTTTGAGCCGGGGACCATTGATGTCAAGACCGGCGAACACAATCCGGATGTCAACGGTCTGGCAGTTTCCGACATGTTCCCCGTTGCCGACTTTTACGACAATGTCGGCTATATTGCCGCATCCAAATACCTCGGTTATCAGGGGCGCACCATGGACCAGTGGAACATTCTTTTCCATTTTTATGATGATGACTACAACTATCTGGAAACGGTCAGCGGCTGGCAGTATCACCGGGCGCGCATCCCTGCGAAAGCCGGTTACGCCCGTCTGACGGTCTATTCCAATGAGCCGCCGATCTCTTCCGGTATCTGTACCAACCTTTTCCATACTCCGTGGAACAGCTGGTACGAAAATCTCTTCATCCTTCAGGCGCGCTGTGTGGGTATGGCGGCTGCCGCTATGAACAACTTCAAGATCGCAAACTGTTCTTTCGTCCGCAGCGGTGAAAGTCTTGCCACCTGCGCATACGACTCGGAAGACGGCTGGGATATGATGCAGGATGTCTGGCTCTATCGCAACAGTTTCTACAAGAACCCCCGCAACGGTCTGTTGACCTGTGCCGGTCACAATTTTGTGATCGAGGATAACGAAGGGCACTTGAACCTGTACTCCCGTACCCAGGGCTATGTCGCCCGGAACAATGACTTCACCAGAGCGTTCTACGGGTGCGGCGGTCGTGTCAGAACCCTGCTGCCCCGGGTGGAAAACAACAACTATTCCGTTGGCGTGAGCATCGGCGATGCCAAAGGCGGCGGCGATGTGGATGAGACCATGATGGAAGCTGTCGGCGACGAAGAGAAGAACGCGGACGGCACGCCGAAGATGAAACGCGGCTGGTTCATTGTGGTGAAAGATGCCACCAAAGCGCCCCGGATCAGTTGCGGTAAAACCGGTATGCTGGTCGGCGTGCGGCTTGCCAATGTGAAGGAAAAGAGCCGTCTCAATATGCTTGCCGGTGAACTGGTGGATTCCGAAAATCTGGAGTTCGGCGGTGCCAACTATATGAAGAGCCGTCTGGTCAATCTGAAAGGTACTTTGGCTTGGGGAATGCTGACGATCCGGGATTGTCAGGTCATTGGCATGAATGTCAGCGTTTCCACGGATGGCGAAGTCATGATCCGGGATGCGGATCTGAGAAATGTTCAGTTTAATTTCGGCAGCGTCAAGCCTGCCCGCCTTACATTCCTGAACTGTGTGATCGACAACGATAAACCGCTCATCTCCATTCCGGCATCCACGATCAGCGATATTACATTCATCAACTGTGAGATCAGCGGTTCCTCGCCGGTGATCATGATCTCACATACCAGAAAGAGCAACTACGATGATATGCGAGGTACTGTCCGCTTCCAGGATTGCATCTTCAATATCGGAAAAAATGCTGTCGTTGATGTGGCAAAAGATCCGTCAAAATGCAAGAAACCCCTTACCTTTGAAAATGCAGGAAACCGCTTGAAAGGAAAATTCCTTGCCAAACAGGCGCTCGGCTGGGGCGTTATGAATTCCGATGACTCCGGTCCGGATAAACGGGTCCCCGATGTTCACCGGGGACGCAAGAGCAAAACCGGATCGCTGCGGTAAAAATCAGAAGGGGCTGTTGCAAAACTGTCAAAGAGAGTATGCGCAGCTCCGTTTCTTATTTTTTGAGTGTAAAACAAGCACGCTGAAGGCGGAACGCAGGCTACTGCGAGGAAATAGGTGAATATGACAGCGAGTTTCATCTTTTCAGAAACGGAGAAGAA
>JAGAPM010000276.1 GCA_017623265.1 Lentisphaeria bacterium
ACGGCAAGATCACCAGAGCCGCCGATGATGATGAATAAGGTTCCCCGTCGGGGAGTGTAAGAGGATCAGAGTTTTACTCCGGCGAATGCAGTTCCCAGACTGCCGAACGGTTCGTTGGAGCCGGGCATGGGGAATGCTTCCAGCACTTTATTCTGTGCGGCAAAAATCTTATCCGTGCCGATCTTTGCCAGATCCAGCAGTTTATCAAGTTCCTCCCGGGAGAAGGGTTCCTCTTCCGCAGTTCCCTGGATCTCAATGTATTTACCGGACTCGGTCATGATCACATTCATATCCACATCAGCGGCGGAATCCTCCTCGTAGCAGAGGTCCAGCACCGGATTTCCATTCACGATTCCGACGGAAACCGCCGCCACATTTTCACGCATGGGGAAACGGGGGATCTTTTTCTGCTCCAGCAACCGGCGGAACGCCATCTGAAGGACCACGGAAGCCCCGCTGATACTGGCGCAACGGGTTCCGCCGTCCGCATCGATCACATCGCAATCAATGTAAAGCGTATTCTGCCCGAGCGCCTGCAGATCGATCACACTGCGGAAGGATCTGCCGATGAGCCGCTGGATCTCCATGGTACGCCCACTCTGTTTGCCCTTTGATGCTTCCCGCTGAACACGGCTTCCGGTACTGCCGGGGATCATGCCGTATTCGCTGGTGACCCATCCGCCGGAAACATTTTGCGCCCGCATCCAGGAGGGGACGCCGGATTCAAAAGAAACAGAGCAGATGACCTTTGTGCCGCCCATTTCGATCAGCGCTGAAGCGATGGGATGTGCGAGAAAATCCGGAGTGATCTTGATTTTGCGGGTCTGATCCCACGCTCTGCCGTCGGTCCGTTTTACCATATTTGCCATAAGAAATGATCCTTTTTGCATAAGAAAAGCCGCTGACTGACAGAGTTCCTGCAGCGCACAGACTCATCGCTTAGGGCTGCTTTGTTCCCAACCTGACCCGGTTCACGGGAGTCTGTCGCACAAGTTCCGGCAATCAGCGGCAAGATTACTTGTTTTATTATTCAGCTTTAGCGGCTTTTTTGCCGTTCTTTATTACTTTACAGCGTGAAACGAAATATTCAAGTAAAAGTCCAACTTCTTCCCGCATTTTTTTGCGATCCACGATCCGGTCGATGAGTCCTTTCTTCAGAAGGAACTCGGCAGTCTGGAACCCTTCCGGCAGCTGAGCCTGGGTGGTATCGCGGATCACACGGGGTCCGGCGAAACCGATCAGGGCTTCAGGTTCCGCAATGATCAGGTCGCCGAGGGAAGCGAAACTGGCAGTAACTCCGGCAGTAGTGGGATGGGTCATGATGACCAGATAAGGCAGACCGGCTTCTTTGTGTCGTTCGGCAGCGCCGCTGGTTTTCGCCATCTGCATGAGGCTGATCATGCCTTCGTACATTCTGGCGCCGCCGCTTGCAGTCACGATGATGAGCGGCAGTTTCTTTGCCGTGGCATACTCGAACAGGCGGGTAATCTTTTCGCCGACAACCGCGCCCATACTGGCACCGAGGAAGCGGAAATCCATCACGCCCAGCGCATAGGGGATCCCGTTCAGGGTGGCTTCGCCGCAGATCACGGCATCTTTCATACCGGTCTTCTTCTGGTTGGAGGCGAGCTTTTCCGTGTAGGATGCAACCCCTTCAAACTTGAGGGTATCGATCGAAGTCATGTCCGGATCGATCTCCTTGAAAGAACCTTCATCGGTCAGCAGTTCGATCCGGCGGGGAGCGGGGAGCGGATAATGGGATCCGCACTTGGGGCAGATGTTCCAATTCTGTTCCCGTTCGCGCGTAAAGATCGTTTCATCGCACTGCTTGCACTTTTCCCAAAGACCTTCCGGGATATCGCGGCGGGGCACAAGTTCAGAAAGGGCGCCGGGGTGCTGCGGAGGCGGAAGCGGGGCTTCCCGGGGTACAGGAGTCGGGCTCTGATCGGTATTCTGACTGATCGTCGAATACTTCGCTTTTGTAAAAAATTCTGCCATATTTTTTATCCTTCCTGCCTGCCGACGGCTTCATTGGCGTCTTGCAAGCGTCAAAATACAGACTTTTTCCGCGCCGGCTTTCAGGAGCGTTTCAGCTGCCGCCGCCAGAGTGGATCCGGTCGTCATAACATCATCCACCAATAATATAGCACGCTTTTTGAGATTTGTCGAACGATTTATGAAAAAAGCGCCTTTTAAATTTGAAATTCTTTGTTTCCGGGTCAGTCTGGACTGCTGACCGGTCCATTTTTTCCGCTTCAAAAGCGGTCGGACAGGAATTTTTGCGATCGTTCCGAAAGCCCGTGCAAATTCTTCCGCCTGATTGTATGAACGGCGCATTTTCCGCCACCAGTGGAGCGGAACCGGAACGATCAGATCGAAGGCTTCGTGCCGGATCGCCTCCCCGCAGCGCATCAGAGCAAGCGCCGCCAGCGCACGGGCAAGATCAGGACGGGATTGATACTTGAAGGCGTGGACCAGCTCTCTGCCCGCACCCCGCATCCGGAAGATGGTGAACGCATTTTTCCACGGGCGGCGTGCTTCTTCTTTCATGCAGTCCGAACACATCTCGAAGATACCATCCAGTGTACCGCCGCAACCGGGACAATATGGCGGCTGGATAAACTCGATCTGTGCGAGACAATCCCGGCAGAGCGTGTTCGGGGCGCCATCGTTTGTTGTATTTCCGCAGAGCGGACACTCCAGAGGAATGATCTTCCGGATGCAGGAAATCAAAAACTGTTTGAGTGATATCATCATACAAAATAAAACCGTCTGACTTTTCTTCGTATAAAATACCGCACTTTGTAAAAAAATAAAGCAGATTTTGAAAAAAAATGCGCGGGAACTGGTATTTTACCAATTAAAGTGTATATTATATGCATGTAAAAAACGATCAGAACACAAAACAGCCAAATCAGGAGAAAAGAAAAATGGCAGAAAGTTTCCTTCAGAGCAATTTTGCGAACCGGATCGGTGGCGATCAGTTCGGCAAAGATACCAAGATCTACAAGTTTGAAAAGATCAAGCGTGCCAAACGTGCCGCCATGGCAGAAAATCCGGGTGTGGAGCTGATCGATATGGGCGTGGGCGAACCGGATGATATGGCATTTCCGCCGGTTGTCAATGCCATGAAGAGCGAAGTGGAAAAGTGGGAAAACCGGATCTATGCCGACAACGGCTGCGCCGACTTCAAAGCCGCTGCCGCCCGTTATATGAAGGCACTTTACGGTGTGGAACTGGATCCCGATACCGAAATCTGCCACTCCATCGGCAGCAAATCCTCCCTCTCCCTGCTCCCCAGCTGCTTCATCAATCCCGGCGACATCGCTCTGCTGACCATTCCGGGTTATCCGGTCATGGGCACCTGGACCAAGTATCTGGGCGGCGAAGTGATCAACCTGCCCCTGCTGGAAGAAAACGGCTACCTGCCGGACCTGGATTCCCTCACGGAAGACCAGAAGAAGCGGGCGAAACTGCTGTATCTGAACTATCCGAACAACCCCACCGGCGCAACTGCCACGGAAGAATTTTTCCAGAAAGCAGTGAACTTTGCGAAGGAAAATCATATTCTCATCGTCAGTGACGCAGCTTACGCTCCGCTGAACTTCAAGGGCAAGCCCCTCTCCATCCTCTCCATCCCCGGCGCCATGGATTGCGCAGTGGAACTGCACAGTATGTCCAAGGGCTTCAACATGACCGGCTGGCGTCTGGGCTGGGTCTGCGGCAATGCGCTGGCAGTCAAGGCGTTCGCAACGGTGAAGGACAATGCGGACTCCGGTCAGTTCCTTGCGATCCAGAAGGCAGCGATCGCCGCACTGGACGATCAGGCAGCGATCACGCCCGCCATCAGCGAAAAGTATGAACGCCGTCTGACCAGCATGGTGAACACGCTCAAGAAACTGGGCTTCAACGCCAAGGTTCCCGCCGGCAGCTTCTATCTCTATGTGAAGGCGCCGAAAGCCTCCTCCGATGGAACCAAGTTTGCCACCGGTGAAGATTTCAGCCAGTGGCTCATCAAGACAAAACTGATCAGCTCCGTTCCCTGGGATGATGTTGGACCGTATGTCCGCTTCAGCGCCACCTTTGTCGCCCGGGGCGGCAAGGCGGAAGAAGACCGGGTCCTGGCAGAATTTGCGAACCGTCTTGCAGACGCAAAATTTGAGTTTTGAGTAAGCGATGAGTGAACACGCACAACCGACAGCGATTCCGTATTCGCAGGAAGTTTTCCGGAAACTGATCCACCTCAGCTCCCTCTGGATGGTGGCGCTGATCTGGTTCTTTCCGTGGCCGCAACTGTTGCTTTTTTACGGGTTCGCCATCTGTCTGGTGCTGAATCTGCTCTGTGAATATGCCTACTCCTGTCAGGTCCGGTTCATTACGCCCCTTTATGCGTTCTTCTTCAAGAATATGCTGCGGGGAGAAGTGAAGCGCGGACAGTGGGTGGTCAGCGGCAGTCCTCCGGTCTTTGCGGCGGCAGCGCTGGTAACCTTGCTTTTTCCGCAGAAGATCGCCGCCGTGGCACTGGGCGTGATGCTCATTGCCGATACGGCGGCAGCATTGATCGGACGCCGTTTCGGCAAGCACAAAGTGGCAAACGGCAAATCGCTGGAAGGCGTGCTGGCATTCTGTGTTGCTGGCAGTCTCTGGGCATGGGGTCTGCTGTACTGCGCGGAGCTGCTGAACGGACTGACGGCAGCCGGTGCTGTGCTGGGCGTGTTTCTCGCATCCATTGCGGAACTGTTTGAAAAACAGCTGCACATGGATGACAATTTTTCGATTCCCCTGATCTCCGGGGCTGTGATCTGGCTCTCAACGATTCTTTTCTTATAACATTCAACATAACACACGAAGGAACAAAAAAATGAAAATCCTCGTTCTCAATGCGGGCAGTTCGTCCCTCAAGTTCACTCTGTTTGATATGCAGGGTGCAGAAAACAGCGTGATCGCCAGCGGTCAGGTGGAACGCGTCGGCAGCGACAAGCCGAACGTGATCTACAAGCGTCCGGATGGCTTCAAGGCAGAACACACCCTCGCCGCCGGTGCCGACCATGCCGCCGGTCTTCAGGCGATCTGCGATGAACTGGTGGATGCCGAACACGGCGTTCTCAAGAGTCTGAGCGAAGTTGCTGCGATCGGTCACCGCGTGCTTCACGGCGGCGAAAAAGTGACTCAGCCGGTGGAAGTGACGGAAGAAGTCAAGGCGATTATCCGGGAATGTTTCCCCCTCGGTCCGCTGCACAATCCGGCAAACCTCATGGGTATCGAAGCCTGCGAAAAACTGTTCCCCGGCGTTCCCAATGTGGGCGTGTTCGATACGCAGTTCCATCAGACCATGGCTCCGGAAGCCTATCTCTACGCCATTCCCTATGAATACTACACAGAACACGGCATCCGGAAGTACGGTTTCCACGGCACCAGCCATCACTTTGTGACCATCAGCACTGCTGAATTCCTGGGCAAGAGCCTGGATGATACGAATATCATCACCTGTCACCTGGGCAACGGCTGCAGCATGGCAGCGATCAAGAACGGGAAAGTGGTCGATACCACCATGGGTCTGACCCCGCTGGAAGGTCTGATGATGGGTACCAGAAGCGGTGACATCGACGCAGCCGCAGCCCTGCGTATGGTGGAACTGGGCAAAACCGCATCCGAAGTGGATACGATCCTGAACAAGAAGTCCGGTCTCTTCGCCATCGCCGGGATCAATTCCGGTGACATGCGCGACATCATCGGCGCAGCAGAAGGCGGCAACGAACGCGCACAGCTGGCACTCAAGATGTTTGTCCGCCGCGTGGTGAAATATATCGGTTCCTACTTTGTGCTGGTCGGCGGCGCAGAAGCGATCGTCTTCACCGGCGGGATCGGCGAATACTCCGTTGGCATCCGGGAAGAAATCATCAAGGGCGTAGAATCCCTCGGCTTCAAGATGGATGCCGAAAAGAATGCCGCTCACTTCGGTAAGAAGGGCATCGTCTCCACCGATGACAGCAAGGGCAAGGTCATCATCATGCCCACCAACGAAGAACTCATGATCGCCAAGTCCACGGTCCAGGTTCTCAAACTGGCATAAGGTCGGATCGACAGGAAAAAGGCTTTTCAAAAAAGTTCTTTGCAGCGAAGCGCAGATAAAACAGTCTGCGCTTCGCTTTTTTATACTCGAAAGCAAACACAGAAGCCGCCAAAAAACAGGGCGCGGTGCC
>JAGAPM010000277.1 GCA_017623265.1 Lentisphaeria bacterium
CCGTAGAGGGTCATGGGAGTTGCCCGGACGATTTTTACCTTGACCAGATCACCGGCTTTGATTTCCTGTTTCGGTTCAAAGACTGCCAGTTTGAAGGTGTCGGTTCTGCCGGACCAGCGTTTGGGATTCCGTTTGCTGGGACCGTCCACGAGCAGGACATATTCTTTACCCACGAGGCTGGCATTTTTATTGCACTGCCGTTCTTCCAGATCTTTCAGCAGAATCTGGTTCCGTTCTTCCTTGACTTCCTGCGGAACATCGTCCTCCATCCGTGCGGAAACGGTTCCCTGACGGGGGGAGTATTTGAAGATGAAGGCGTTATCAAAGCCGACTTCATTCATGATCTGTCGTGTCATATTGAATTCCTCATCGGTTTCGGTGGGGAAGCCTACGATTACGTCGGTGGAGAAAGTGATTTCCGGGACAAGTGCCCGCAGGCTGTTGACGATGTGCATATACTTCGCCACGTCGTACGGGCGGTTCATTTTTTTCAGGACCCGGTCCGAACCGGATTGCAGGGGGAGGTGGATGCTTTTGCAGACTTTGGGTTCAGCGGCGATGGTCTCGATGAGTTTTTTATTGAAATATGCGGGATGGGGTGAGGTGAACCGGATCCGTTCCAGTCCTTCGATCAGTGCGATCTCTTTCCACAGATCGGCGAAAGGCGAGAGATCATCCGGCAGATTGGGTGCATGACGATCCAGACCGAATGCTGCCACATTCTGACCGAGGAGCATGATCTCTTTTACGCCATGCCGCACCAGTTCCCGTGCTTCCTCCACAATGCTTTCCGGATTCCGGCTCCGTTCGTGTCCGCGTACATACGGCACAATGCAGTAACTGCAGTACCGGTCGCAACCGCGCATGATGGAGATAAAAGCGTTATGCTTGATCGTATCAGTCCGGTGCATATCGATTCCCGGTGTATCGGCGCCGCAGCGTTCCCGCAGGTCCAGCTTGCTGCCGGTTCCGTTCAGGATCTGTTCCACGGCGTCAGGGATGCTGTGGATCTGATCGGTTCCGATCACAAAATCCAGATGGTGGATCGTCTTGAGCAGTTCTTCGCCCCGGCTTTGTGCCATACAGCCCATCAAGCCGAAGATCATGTGTTGCCGTTCTGCTTTGATCCGTTTCATGATCCCCAGTTTGCCGATGGCTTTCCGTTCTGCCTGATCCCGTACACTGCAGGTATTCAGAATTACGATATCGGCTTCATTTTCATCCTCGGTGGGGAGATAACCGTGTGCAATGAGCAGGGCGGACGCGGAATCTGAGTCCCGCTCGTTCATCTGGCAACCGGATGTTTTGATATGAAACTTGAGCGCCATCAGAGAACCACCAGATTGTTTCGGTGAACGATTTCTTCTTCCGTGGCACTGCCGATCGCATTCCGGATTTCTGCGGTCTGTTTCCCGACCAGTTTCCGGCAGTCGGATGAACTGAAATTCGTTTTCCCTTTGGCGATGACCTTACCGTCCAAAGCGCAGATTTCCACAATATCGCCCCGCTTGAATGTGCCTTTCACACCGACCAGACCGGCGGGAAGAAGACTGCATGCAGTCTTCCGCAACGCACGCACCGCTCCGTTATCCACTACCACTTTACCTTTGACGGTGGAGAAGGTATTGATCCAGCGTTTTTTCGATTCCATTTTGTGTTTCATGCCTTCCGCCGGGATGAAAATCGTGCCCACATCCTCGCCGTTGAAGATCTTTTCCAGGATCCGTTCTGCTCTGCCGTCTGCGATCCAGAGTGCTTCACCGGCACTGTTCAGAATCTCGGCTGCTTTCAGCTTGCTGGTCATGCCGCCGATGGAAAAATTACCGTCATCGGTTCCGGTCGCCATATCGTGCTGTTCCTTTGTCACGCCCTGAACCACGCTGATTCGATCGCCGAGGGTGCCGTCTTCGTTGGGCTTGAGCAAGCCGTTCACGGTGGTCAGGATCACGGTCAGGTCGGCGCGGGTCATGGAACCCATCAGGGAGGCGAGGGAGTCGTTATCGCCGAACTTGAGTTCATCCACGGATACCGGGTCGTTTTCATTGAGGATGGGCAGCACATTCTGGGAGAGCAGGGCTTCAATACAGTTTTCCAGATTGAGATGCCGTTCCCGGGCGCGCAGATCGTCTGCTGTCAACAGAAGCTGCGCCGCATGAAAGCCGCGCTTCTGACATTCCGCCTGATAAAGGGACATGAGCTTGACCTGACCGATCGCCGCCAGTGCCTGGACTTCGGAAAGATGAGACGGGCGTTTCTTCAGTTTCAGCATTTTCATCGCTGTTCCGACTGCACCCGAGGAGACAAAGATCACCTGTCTGCCCGTGTTGCGGATCCATGCAATCTGATCCACCAGCACCGGGATCGCCTGTGGATCGGTCAGCAGACGGGTCCCCGCCTTGATTACGATCCGGTGACAGCGTGCGATCAAATCTTTGCGTAATTTTACTGCGTTATTCATAAAGTATGGCTTTCTTTCTTGATTTACTTGTTGATCGTGCCGAAGGGGATATGCACGCTGGGCGTGTACGGCGAGGAGGATTCCAAATGCGGATAGCGCTGATCATCAAAGAAAATATGGGGCTTGAGAATGGAAAGCGCCCGTCCTTTGTCGATCCCGCCGAGCAGAAAAGTCTGGTCAACCGTGATATCCCAGCTGCGGAGTGTGGATACGATCCGCTGATCTGCCGGAGCACTGCGGGCGGTCACGATCGCCGTTTTGAGGAACCGTTTGTATGCGGGATCTTTTTCCTGCAGAACGTCTTCCATTTTCCGGATCGATGCCAGTTTGGAGAGCAGTGCAGCCAGCGGTCCCTGGGGAAGGGGATTGGCAGCATTGGCACTTACCGTCATCTGAAAAAGTTTCAGCCCCCCGGCTTTGTACACAATTTCCGCAGAGTCATCGGCAAGAACGCCGTCAAAGTCGAAAGCAATCCGCAGTTCGTCATCATTCTCATCATCGGTTGCTGCACTCTCCAATACTTGACCTGCCGCATATCCCTGTGCCGCCGCCTGACGCACATCTTCTTCATTGGCAGAGAGAAACAATGCCACATTGTATGCGGGAATGTAGGCGTAAGGAGAGGCTCCCGTGGTGAATGCCGCAAGTTGGATCGGCAGCTTGTAGTGACGGATGCTGTGCATCACACGCGCTCCGGTGTCCGGGTCGTTATGGGAAAGAAGAACCACTTCCACCGGGTGTTCTTCCGGGAAAAGTTCGTTCAGATGCAGAAAACGTTTGATGAAGGGATACGCGATCCCCGTCTGCAAAACATCCTGCTGATGCGCCCGCTGATACTCCCGGTATGCGGCAATTCCGTTGCTGCGGAAGATCGTGTCGGCTTCATCCAGACGGAACAATGCGCTGGAAGCGACCCCGATCACGAGCTTTTCTTCAATGTTATAAGCCATAGTTTGCCGGTCCTTCTTTATGCAGTACAAATTTTGATATATTTATATAAAATACACCCGCGCGTACTGCTGTGCAAGGAACTTTTTGCAAATTATGACTTTTTCTTGCGGACTCCCGCCTGTCTGATCGTTTCCGCCGGATCCGGGAAGTTGACTTTCCGCAGCGGCGAATCCTTTTTCAAACGGAAATCCCGTTTCTCAAGATCCACGAAACCGGGATCGACGTACTTGGTGTAGATATCATGACCGAAGGTTTCCCGCCATTCTTTGAATGAAATCATCTTTTTGTTTGCATTCCAGGTGTCGATCAGGGCAAAATTCTTTTTGCTTTTTCCGGAGACATCAAAATAGAAATTCATGTCGCAGAAAAGCTGTTCCGGCGTTGCAATTTCCTTTGCTGCAATGGTGAAGAAGGGCTTGTTATCCACCACTACCACATTCTGATGGAAGTTGTAGTTGTGGCTGAAGTTCTGACCGGGGAACACATAGCCGCGGGGGTGGGAGTTCCCTCTGCTCAATGCCACACCGTGATGCGCATTGAACACGGCAATGTTGTGGCGTACCTGATTTTCACGCCCGAAATGCTGGTGGAAACCTTCGCAGGAGCAGTCGTGGCAAATGTTGTTTTCAATGACAATGTGGGAAGATCCTTCATCCGTGTAGTATCCCCAGCCGCCGTACTGATTGCAGGTGATGTTGTACGCATAGTTGTTGTAGAGGCGTGTTCCCGGCTGGATCCCCAGCAGGTAGATCCCGCCCATATCGCACAGCACTTTCTTGCCCAGATCGTGGATCCGGTTGAAGCCGATCCGGTTTTCCCGGCAGGTGGCGTAACCGTAACCCCAGTTCCAGCCGCAGGAGATCCCCGTGTAGTAGAGATCATGGATGTCGTTATGTTCCACCAGACACCCCCACGCCTGACCGATGATGATCCCGCAGGCGCTCAGGTAAAGATTGCCGCAGTGATGGATTTTGTTGTCCGTGATCGAGATATTGTGGGTGCCTTCTTCCGGCTGATGCTGATTCCGGCTGAGGTTCATCATGCCGAGGGGCATGCCCGTATCATCCACCTGTGCCGCAACGGCGGTACTGGCAGTGCTGATCACATCCCCGCCGTTTACAAGGATCCCGCCGCCGCCCAGATTTGCCAGTTCGCAGCCGGAGACTTCAATATTGGCGCAGCCGCCGGAGATGGCGATCCCGTACCAGTTGGAAAATTCGATCTTGCAGTCTTTCAGCGCACAGTCCACCGCCCGATTCAGGAAAATCACACCGGGAAGATGGATCGCAGATTGGGGCGCATTGCTGCACTTGTAGCCGAACTCAAAACGGCGCCAACTGTCCTTGATGAAATAATTTTTCAGGTCGTACGGCGTGTCGTAATTTGTCCCAAGGTACGGATGTTTTGCTCCGCCGTGACGGAAGGTGATCCCTTCCAGTGTGACATTGGAGCAATCCTGCATCAGCACCAACATGGAGATAACCGGAACAAATGCCTTGAGCGTAGCGGATTTTTCCCCTTTCTGCGGCAGATAATACACATTGTTTTCGGTGTTGTCAAAGTAAAACTCGCCCGGCTCCAGCAAGGCTTCCCGCACATTCCTCCAGAAATAACGGTTGCTCTGCCAGCCCCAGGTGAAGTCAAAACGGCTGCTGGAAAGGGTGAAACGCACTTCTCCATCTTCTTTCAGAATCGGAGACGGCATAAAGCTATCCGCCCACTGCTGGATCACGACCGCTTCGATCCCCGGCTGATTGTACCAGGTCTTGTCAAAGTCCTCTTCATGAATGTAGAATCCATCCCGGTTGACCACAAGTGCATTTTGCGAGGCGGATTCGGATTTTTTCTTGTCTGTCTGCATGTTCTGCACTTCCGGATCGGTCGAAGGGAGCGGCAGAACCCCCTTGAAACGGAGTCCGCCGGTCATGTCTTTGGGAAATGAAGCCCGGGTCGCATACTTCCCGTTGACCACCATAGCACGCAGAAAACCATCGGTCACCGCTTCTTCCGGAACGGAGGCGCAGAGTGCTTTTCTGCCGTTGACTTTAACTTCTTTCCAATCGGTCAGTTCACAGCCGCCGTCAAAGACAACTTCCGCTCCATCCAACGCCTTCACAGTCACCGGAATGGGGAATTTTCCTCGCAATTCGATGGTCTTTTTCAGCGGATAAACACCGCCTGCGCACAGAATCGTTGCCGGATCTTTGAGCTTACCGGCTTCACAGCGTTTTTTCAGTTCGGCAAACGCCTGTTCAAGAGAGTGGAACTTTCCTTTTGTTCCCGGAGGGGTGATCTTGATTTCTGCCGCCATAAAAATTCCTTACGTTCTTATATATTCTTAATAAATATGTACCAAAAAAATATAGTTCTTTTCAAGGAGAAATCAACCGTAGAAAACCGAAAAATAGAGATGTAATTGAAGAAAAAAGAGATTTAATTTGCAGTTTTTGCGAAAGTGACCGTGAATGTGGAGCCGATCCCCTTTTGCTGATAAAGGTGATTTCACCATGGTTCAGTGCCGCCAGACGCCGGCTCAATGCCAGCCCGATCCCAACACCTTCAACCGCATTGATGTCCCCACTTTCCACCCGGTAGAAATCCTGAAACAATTTCGGCTGATCTTTTTCCGGAATGCCGATCCCTGTATCTTCGATCTCAAGAAGCAGAGCTGACTCCCGTTCCCGAACCCGGACCGTAACACTGCCGTGTTCGGTATATTTGACCGCATTGGAGAACAGATTGATAAAGATCTGCCGCACCATCCGGGCATCCGCAGTGAGCTGTAAGCCGGGAGTGATCTCCTGTTTGACCTCCAGTTTTTTCCGTTCTGCAAGGGGCGTGAGAATGTCACACATCTCCAGGATCGTTTGAGAAAGGTCCAGTTCCACGGGGGAGGGGATCAGTTTCCCGGCACCGGATTTCGCCAGATCCAGCAGCGCCGTGATCAGATCAAGCAGATGCCCGGCGGCAGTCAGGATCCGTTTGGCGTATGCTTCCTGCTTTCCGGCGGGAGTTTTCCGGCGCGGGCTTCCAGCAGTTCGGAAAATCCGATGATCGAGTTCAGAGGCGTCCGCAGTTCATGGCTCATATTGGAGAGAAAACGGTCTTTGTGGCGATGGGCTTCCTGAAGATTTTTCGCCTGTTTCCGCAATTCCCGGTTGACTTCCTGCAGTTCTTCCGATTGCTTCTGCAGCTGCCGTGCCATGGCATTGAAATCGAACTTCAGCTGCCCCATTTCATCCGGCGTAATGTCTTTGAAACGGTATTACAGATCGCCCCGGCTCAATGCCTTGGTCCCCTCGCACATGACACGCAGCGTTTCCTGCTGCAGTCTGCCGAGTCGCCAATGCCCGGTAAGAATCAGGCTGACCGCAAGAAGCAGACCGCCGATCAGAATCAGATTTTCCCGGGTCGCAGTCGTTTCAGCGTAGGCGTTTGCGGTATCCTGTCTGAATCGTTCCGATTCCTGATTGAGAGTCTGTTCCAATTGCAGACGCTGTTTGTGGAAAGTCGCCAGCAACTCCATTTTGCCTTCCCGTGGCTGTTCCGGATCCCGGATCCGCTTGAAGATCGGGGCATAAGCAAGGAGGAGTTTCGCATTGCTGCGGGTCGGGCTGTTGTATGCCAATGTATCGGCTGTCCGTTTCAGGTCGCCCAGCTGTTGATAGAGCAGTGAAATTTCTACGGAGCCGGGCTTGGAAAGAAAATCTGCAAGTGCCTGATCCACATCGTAGAGTGCCGTTTGCACATCTTCATACTCCTGCAGGATTTCTCTGTTTTCTGCCGCCCGCCGATCCAATGCACGGTCACGGAGAAAAGAGAGGGTGAAGAATGCAGAAAATGTCAGCAGCAGCACGATCGCAGCCGACAGCCACATGAGGATCCTGCTTGTTCGGATATCCGGCATCTTCATAAGCTCACGCAAAGGGCAGGTCCAGCAGTTTCTGGATCGTGGCAATAAATTTTGCCAACCGGACCGGTTTTTCCAGAATCGCCTGTGGAGAAAGTTTCTCCAGTTCAGCGGTCAGTTCCGGTGAAAGATGGGCGCTGGCAATGACAACACAGGAATCGGCGGACTCCGGATTTTCCCGGATCAACGCAAGCAGTTCCTGACCGTTCATCTGCGGCATACGGATATCCAGCACGATCAGGTCCGGCTTCCAGGAACCGATCAGCAGCGCACCTTTCATGCCGTCGGGAGCGGTCCGGAGTTCATAGCCGGTGAAGTCGGTGAGGGCATCGGTCACGAATTCGCGGAATGCTTCATCGTCATCGATCACCAGGATCCGTGAATTTTCCCGTGTTGTGGGGAGCAAACCCCGTTTTTTGGCAAAATCATCCAGTTCCTCCACGGTGAAACGGTAATGACCGCCGGGAGTCACTCCCCCATTGAGCTGTCCCTGCCGGATCCAGTTGGAGAGGCTGGAGCGGGAAACTCCCAGATATTTTGCAGCTTCATTCGTAGTCAGTAATTTTTGATTGTTGTCCACTGTTCCGACTCCTGTTTTCAGGTCATTTCAGCCAAAAGTAAAGAAGAACGGCGATCCCGAGAACGATCCGGTAGTACCCGAACGCACGGAAATCGTGGTTTTTGATAAAACGCATGAATACGGCGATCACCGCCCATGCCACAAAAAATGCGGTCACAAAACCGATTCCGAGGGCAACCCATTGTGTCGGATTCAAATCCAGTCCGCTTTTCAGCATACTGTATGCCGATGCCGCAAACATCGTTGGGATCGCCAGAAAAAAGGAGAATTCTGCCGCCAGTTCCCGGCTGCAGCCAAGCCCCATACCGCCCACGATCGTTGCCGCACTGCGGGATGTCCCCGGGATCATGGCAACACATTGGGCAAGACCGATCCCGAACGCCCGTTTATACGATAACTGATCAACCGTATCGATTCGGGTAACATCTGATCTCTGCTGTTTTTCCGGCTTGTCCACCAGAATCAGGGCGATCCCCCCGAGTACGAGCATCACGGCGACTGTGACCGGGTTGAATAGTTTTTCCTGGATCCAGCCGCCGAACAGCGCACCCAGTACCAATGCCGGAAACAGGGCGGAAAAAACTTTCAGCCAGAGCCGCCATCCGGGCGTGGTGAAGTCAAAACCGAACTTGCCGGTCCGGGTGATGAATACTCCGTCAAATACTTTTTTCCGGAAGTACACCAGGACGGAAAGGATCGCCCCCAATTGGATCACGATCTCAAATACATTGGTGAAATGTTCATCCATTTTCAACACCGTTTCATCCAGCAGGATCATGTGACCCGTGCTGCTGACCGGCAGAAATTCTGTGATCCCTTCCACTATTCCCTGGATCAGTGCTTTCAGATATAAAAAATCCACAAATCGCCTCGCATAAAAATGTTAAAAACAACCGCAGTGAATATACCTTGTAAAGAATGTTTTTGCAAGCGGAAATATAAGATTTTATGCAACTTTTCAACGCAGGCCGGACAGCGTGAGCGGCGTAAAGGCTTTCCGCTTTTTCTCACGCTCATTTGCAGGTGCGGAAAAATATTTCCAGCGATTGTAGGCAAAGTCATGGACACGGTAATTTTTCATCCAGGAGTGACTCACAACAAATGCCATGGTATGGGTTTCGAAGATCCAGGGAACCTGTTCCTGAAGGTATCGTGCCATTGCCTGATATTTCTTCGTCCGCTCCGGACTCTCTTCCATAAATTCGATCTCCCGGTACATGCGGTCGTAGGTCTCATCTTTGAAACTTGCCCGGTTGCATCCGCCCGCATTGCCGGAATAGAACAACTGCAGAAAATTCTGCCCGTCCGGATAGTCGGCACACCAGGAATAACGGAAAAGCTGCACATCTCCGGATGCCAGTTTCGCCTGAAAACGGGGACGGGTGTTCAGGTTCGCCCGGACTTCGATCCCGATCGCACGCAGGTCGTTGGCAAGCAGTTCGGCGATCTGCTGGAATGCTACATCGGTTCCCGCCTGATCAAAAGTCAGCACAAGCGGTTTTCCCGTTGCCGGATCGATCCCTCCCGGATAGCCCGCTTTTGTAAGATATTCCTTCGCAAGAGCAATATTTTTCTCCCCGAATCTGCCTTTTTCACCGGCAAGATGCCCTGCTGTTCCCGGCGGAATAGGCGCATACGCCGCACTGTAACGCCCACCGGATTGCAGGATCCGCAGATCTTTATCAAATGCCAGAGAGACCGCACGGCGCAAATCGGTATTTTTTCCCAGCACAGGATCGGAGAAGTGGAACCCGATATAATTGGTCTCCTGCAGTGGTGCCCGGAGCAGCCGGATCCCACGGTCCTGCAATGACGGGGCAAGTTCGCCATTTTCTTTTACAAGCGCTTGGAACTGATCACCATCCAACGTGTAAAAATCCAGCTCTCCCTGCAGGAACATCAGCCAGGAGGAAACATTCTGACGGACAAGATAGCAGGTGATTTTATCCGCCAGCGGCAGCCGTCTTTTCCGGTCTTCCGGATTTTCTGCATCAATATAATATTCCTTCCGGTAGCCGGGGTTGCGGGTCAGGATAATGGAGTGATCTTTTTTCCATTCCTGCAGTTTGTAGGGACCGGAACCGCAAGGCATTTCTGCAAAGTTTCCTGTACCGTAATATTCCACGGCACGCCGGGAAAGGATTGCACAGTTGGGCAGGGCAAGCAGATAGCAGAGCCGCGGATTTTTTGTCTTTCCGGTGATGAGAAACTGTTTGGGATTCAGAATCTTCAGGCCGCTGATCCCGGAATCGTAGGGCGTAAGATCGTCTGTTGCTGCTTTCGCCGTGAGTGTCCGGAATTTTTCTGCACCCTCCACATTGTCGCGCAGAATCCAGTATGCCGGAGAATTCAGTCTGCTGTCAGCAAGGCGGAGCAGCGAAAAGACAACATCCCGGCTGGTGACTTTTCGGGATGCCTTATCCGGAAAACAGAGCGCCTCCTGAAAATACAGGTCATCCCGCAGAGTGCAGAGATAACTTTTTCCATCTTCCTGTAAAACCGGCATCTCCCGGAGCATTGCCGGTTCCAGTTTGTATTCGGAGGAACCGTACTGATACTGGATGAGTGTATCGTAAAATGCTGCACAGACTCCGAGCGTTGGTGAATCGGCGGCAAGGGCGGGGTCGAGGGTTGTAATCATTCTGCCGAGACTCATGACAACGTGATTTTCAACAAATTCTTCTTCGTTGCTGCAGGCACAGAGGCAAGTGGTGAGCAGCAACAGAAAAAGTTTTCGGAAATAAGTCAGTTGTCCCGGCATTTTAAATCAGTCATCTTGTTCTTCGGAATCCGGATCATCAAAATCCGCATCATCAAATCCGGGCGCAGCGGCTGTCTGATCTTTCGGACGGTTCTGCCATTCTGCGATCGCCTTGTTGATCACATCGGCAGAGAAGCCGCGACCGGCAAGCATGCACATGATCCGGTGATTGAGCTTCGCCGGATCCGGAATGGAATCCAGACGGCGTGCCCGGTGATTCAGAAGTGCCAGCGCATCATCCAGCGGAGTGCGTTGGCGATTTTCTGTGTTTGCCAGAACCTCACGTGCCAGAACAGGTGCGATTCCTTTGTACGTCATTTTTTCATAGATCCGTCTGTCGCCATAGGATCGATCCCGCATAACGCGGACAAAGTCTTCCGCGAATTTGCGGTCGGAGAGATAACCCATCTCTTCCAGTCGGGTGAGGGTGTCCTCAATTTCCTGGGGGTCAGCATCGCTTTTGCGGTAAAGCTTTTTACGCAGTTCCATCTTGGTCTGGTTGCGTCTGCTCAGCATCCCTGCTGCCAACTCCAGAAGTGATTTTTTTTGCGGTTGCGGCATTGTGTTTTCCTCGTTTCTCTGCTTGGTGCTCGCGCTTTGAAGTGATGATTGTTGCAATGTGTTTAACCGCTCTCTTTTTACCATGCCTCTGTTGTATACTGAACTGCACGCCGGGCAAAATTCAAACATGCCTGTTTCAGACCGCTGAATTTCGCAAGCTGCGGGTCAGATTCGTATTGATAGCGGGATCTGCCGGAGATATTGCGCATGGGGATCAGATCCTCATGCCGACCGGGTATCTTTACCACAAAACTGCCCTCAACAGTAATGCTGAATTCTGTCGGGCGATAAGTTTCCTGACCATCATCGCTGTCGTCACGCGTGTTGATCTGTTCCACCCGCCGGATGTGGCAATAGAGTATGCAGTCCGCTTCTTCTTTACTGACAAGTTTCAGAGAGCCGTCCACCATGACCTGCTCGGCAAGCTGCCCCCGCATGATCTCGGTCAGCAGCGGTTCTCTGGTATCGTTTTTGATATCGGCAATGGCGATCGTCTTGATCTGCGGGTGCATCATGGAGCCCATGTGGTAACCGCAGCCTGTGGCGAACAGGGCAAGAAAGACGAATGCCGTAAGAACAGAAATTTTCTTAAAGGTCTTCATCGGTGGTTTTCCTTTCGGGAAGAGTATCACGGGAGTCACGGCTCCGGTTCAGTTCCAGATCCCGGACAGGCAACAGAAATCTGCCATCGCTGTTTTCGGGAACGACCATAATACGGGTGCGTTCCAGGGGAATCGTATTTTTCTCAATTTTGATCTGATATTCCGGTTTGCGGGGCGCATTTTTTTCCGGCGGGGTGTAAGTCGTGTCGATCTCTGCCAACAGTTTTTCTGCCGGAATGGCGTCCTTGCTTGTGCCATAGTCCCGGATGATCTGGCCAAGGTAACCTTTGGCTGCTTCGTCATTTCCTTTCCGGTGGTAATATTCTGCCAGACCGTAGAGACGTTTCACATTGATGCTGTCTACCAGCTCTCGCTGTTTTTTTGCCCACGGGATCTGCCGGTCTTCCGGATATTTTTCAATAAACGCATCCAGCTGTTCGGCTGCCAATGTCGCCCATTTGCCGTCACCGTCTCCGTTTTCGGCAAGTTTTGTGTAGAGATATGCCAACTGGATGTAGGCGTTCCGGGCGGCATCTGTTTCCGGATGGAGTTTCATGATCGTCCGCAACTCCTCCACGGCGGATACGGGATCTTTGCCGTCCATGTGGGTAATGGCAAGGCGCAGACGTGCCACCGGGGCTTCCGGTGCTGTCGGGGCAAGTTTCAGCGCAAGACGGTAAGCATCTTCCATACGGTTTTTGTCATGTATGAACGGCAGCCAGGAGATTGCGGCATCCTTGTGTCCATCGAAAAACGCATCACCGATCTGGTACATGCGGGTAACGACCCGGGCATAGTCGATACGATTGATATGCTCATCTGCCAGGCGTGCCAGACAATCCAGTTCTTTGCCGAAGAAACCTGCTTTCCGGTAGTTTCTTGCTGCACCGATCAGGGCGTTGGCTTTCGGGACCGGGTCGGTGGAGTAAAGTTCCAAAGCCATATATCTTTCAGCAGCATCATAGTGATCTTCTTCTTTTTCATACTGTTCTGCGTCCCGGAGTGCGTCCAGTGCATCCCGTTCATACGCAACGAGCGTAAGGGATATGCAGAAACACAGTCCGGTGATCCCGCAGATCATTTTTTGTGCAATTGATAATATTTTCATATACATCGCTTTCCTGAAGATGTCAAATTTAAATTATTTCGAAAATATAACATGAAAATCCGAGATAGCAAGCAATTTTTTTTAAAAACAGCTTGTTTTTTTAAAAATACGGTCTATGATAAGAAAATTCTCAAATCATCTGTGGAGGAGATCAGCGTTCCCGGTGTGAACGCATCTTTTTATGAAAATTTTGCAAATCATAACAGAGCTTGGCGGAGGCGGCGCAGAAAAGATCATCGCCATGCTGTCAGAAGGACTTGCGGCAACCGGTGATACGGTCACTGTTGTCTCGTTATTGAAGGAGCCGCAGGATACAACGATCCCGGATCGTCTCCGGTCGGCGGGGGTGGATATTGTCTATCTCAACGGGAAGAAGTCTGATCCTTTTCTGTTGTTCCGTCTCCGTCGTACCATTAAGCAGATCGCTCCGGATGTGATCCATGCTCATCTGATCCATCCGAATCTGCTTTCCCGTCTGGCATCTGCCGGCTTGGGGATACCGCTGGTCAACACCATTCATACTGCTGAAAAGCGTTCGGGAAAGAAAAAATATTTCCTGATGGATAAGCTGACATGGCGTCTGGCAGATTGTATGACTGCCGTATCTGCTGCCGCTGCGGTGTACCACCGCCAGTTGTGCGGTTTGAAAAAATCCGTTCATATCCGGGTGATTCCGAATGCGGTGGATCCGGTTGTGCCGGCACCGGAAGAGCTTTGCCGTTCCCTGCGTGAACAATGGTGTAGCGGAGCTGATAAAGTGATCGGCTGTGTAGGCAGACTGGATGCGATGAAAGGTTTTGATATCATGCTGGACCGTCTGGAACCGTTGTCGCATCTGATTCCTGATGGAGAGAAATGGCTGCTTGTTGTACTCGGCGATGGTCCGGACCGGGAGACATTGGAACGGAAAGCTGCCGGTTTGCGCTTCGAAAATTTGAAGGTCGTTTTTGCCGGGTTCCACAGCAATGCCGCATCCCTGATGAATCTTTTTGATATTTTCTTTACTCCTTCTTTATGTGAAGGTTATGGACTTGCGGTTACAGAGGCAATGACACTCGGTCTGCCGGTCGTCTGTAATCGGATCGATGCTCTGCCGGAGCTTTGCAGTGCATACGATGGCGACTCCTTTCTGTTTGATCTGGAAGAAGATAAGGACGGAATGGAAATGGCGGTCCAGATTTTTTCTGCCAGTGCCTGTGAGCGCTCCTGTGGAATGGTTCTGATGAGCCGTGCCAAAATGGTACAGGAGTACCGACATCTTTATGAAACTGTTTGCAGGCGCAAAAGAAATTGAAAACAAGGAGGTTGCAGATGTATTGGTTTGTTCGTGGATTCCGGAGGTGCTGGCGGATCCATGCAATTGTGTTTTATCTTCTTTTTCAAGCACTTGTGGTTGCATGGCAACGCAGAAAAATGCCGTCCGATCCTGCTGCTGCCGCAAAAATGGTTGTTGAACAGACCCGGAACTGGGCACGCGGGTTGATCCGTATCCTCGGAATCGAAATCGCAGTTGAAGGCCGGGGCGTGATCGTGCCGGAAAACGGAGGACTTGTGATTTCCAATCATCAGAGCTATTTGGATATTCTGGTCCATGCTGCTGCCGGTGGAATGTGTTTTACGCCAAATTCCGGTATTCGAAAATGGTTTTTCCTCGGTTGGTATGTCGGTCTTTCCAATCCGGTCTGGATCGATCGGACATCACCGGCAAAAGCGAAGAAGACACTGGAAGAATTCCGGCGTGTTATCGGGGAGGGATCAGCTCTGATGCTGTATCCGGAGGGAACGACAACAAGAGGGGATGTGCCGTTGCTGAATTTCAAATCGACCGCCTTCGAGGCAATCGCCGGCACCGGCAGCCCCGTGACCATGTTTCTGACCTTTTATCAAAAAAGTGATCCCCGAGATGCAGAAATCCAGTGGTACGATCATACCGGTTTTGCAAAACATGTCTGGCGCATCCTCGGTAACGGCAGGATCCGGGCGACCCTGGTCCCGCTGCCGCCTATGATCCCTGATCCCGGCGCAACCCGGAAGGAGTTGGCGGAAAAAGCTCACGACCTGATGCAGCAGGCGCATACGGCGTATCTGCAGAAAATGAACTGAAAGGCGACAGCACGGCGGC
>JAGAPM010000278.1 GCA_017623265.1 Lentisphaeria bacterium
GATCTCCAGACAACCGTCCGACAAACTGGAACTTTCCATTTCCGCCAAAAAACTGAACTTCGGACACTGGGGCAACCTCAAGTTTACCGTTAACTACGCCGGAGAACTGAAGATCACTCCGTTCAACAAGCGTTCCAAAGTCACCGTCCCCGCCGATCAGATCAAGTTCGCCTCAAAGGAACAGAACGGAATCTTCCGGTTTGAGATGGAGATCCCCGCCGGAA
Organism: Lentisphaeria bacterium; assembly: GCA_017623265.1. Taxonomy (GTDB): domain Bacteria; phylum Verrucomicrobiota; class Lentisphaeria; order Victivallales; family UBA1829; genus SIG77. The sequence continues at coordinate 225 of JAGAPM010000278.1, forward strand.
CGATCCATGAACTGGATCCGGCAAACATGAAGGAACTGCATGTCAAACTCCGGATGAACGACAGCGACGCTGGGCGTATCTATGCCCACACCATGAAATGGGAAAAAATGGTCCCTGTGCGAAAAAATGTCTTCGCAACAGACGCTCACAACGGCTCCCTCAACGTGATCATCCCCAAAGTCATCGTAAAAAACAAAGTCCCGCTGCGGATCGAATTCTCCGGCAATGGTGACATTGGTCAACACAAGATCCTTCTCGCAGGAAAAACCATCCTGCAAGGCGAAAAATTCAAGCGGGAAGATGATCTTTATGTACTGGAAAAAGAAATTGATTTGACCGATCTGCCCAATGGCGATACAACCTGCTCCGTTGCGATCGGCAACACCTGTACAAAAACATACCCCACGGCTTATTTCGGAAATATGGCAAAGTCCGTAATGGCTGATACCCTTGACCGTCTGGAAAAAGCCAATCTGCCCGCCCTTTCCCAAACCGATCCCTTCAAGGCATCGGCATACTTCTCCATTGTCTCCGCACTGGAGTGGTTCAAATGGGGTCTGGAACAGAAAAAAGCTCATGCGATCCAGCGTACAGCAGAAGAGATCAAGGCGCGTTTTGCCGCCATCGAAGGCGGAAAGCTGCCGGAAGAAGGCGCCTATTCTCTCCTCAATCTGACCCGGGATCCCAACGCACAGCTGGTGGTGGAATATTTCAGGGAACGGGGAAAACTTGATCCCTATCCCGGCGCCATTGCCATCCATTTCGGCAGCATGAATCTGGTCAATGCCCTGTTTTACGAGTACAACACGCCGGAGGAAACGGAAAAACATTACAAGAAAATCAAGCAGAACAAGCACCTGCGCACCTTCCAGCTGGATGGCATGACCGTCTACGATGAACCGCAGGTCGTGGTGGAGCCGGACAAGACCGAACTGGTCTCCCCCGTTACCGGCACTCTTTACTTTACTAAAGGGCGGATCATGTTTCAGTTGCCCTATGTGAGCAAGGATGCCGCACTCAAATTTGCAAAAATCATTCTGGACGGCAAGCCCTGCACGCTGGCACAGCGGGAGGCAATCCGGCAGGACATCATCAAAGTTACAAAGCGCACCCCGCGGAAACTGGCTCTTCCGGAAGGGATCGAAGTTTTCTGCGGCGACAACCACAGTCACTGCTTCTTCTCCGACGGTCGCCCCACCGCTCTGACAGTCACGGCAGAAGCGCTGTATATCGGGCTGGATTACCACATTCTCACCGACCACGGCGTGTATGAAACAGCGCTGGCATACAGAGCGAACACGCTGCAGAAATTCAAACTGAACTATCCCCTCGGCGTTGGCGTGGAGATCAATTCCCGCTGGGGTCACATGAATGTATATCCTGTTCCGCCGGAAGGTGGTTACACTTTCGGACCCACCTTTGAAAAGATGGTGGATGCCGCCCATACCATCAAAGGCGCCATCATCCAGTGGAATCACCCGGACACCTCGTACAGCAACCTGCCATACTATCTGGAAAACGGCATTCAGGAAACAAAACTGGATGCTTGGGAACATTATCCACCCCACTATACCAAGTGGAAAAAAGAAGGAAAACTCCCCGTTCTCACCGGCGGAACAGATACCCATAACGGCACCTTCCACATGCCCGAACGCTCCATTATGTTCATCCCCTCCGCCAATTGCTACGATATCGCAGCTGGTGTGAAGAGCGGTAAGATCGTGATGATGGACCCGTGGAATGGCGCCTACACCATCACACGGGACATGATCAACAAGTCTCGCTGGGATTCCGACCTGTTCTTTTACGGTCAGGATGATATGATCCAGCTGGCTGTGGATGTACTTGCCGACCCGACTTATCTGGTCGATCTCAAGAAAAAACGGATCGCTGAATACCTGAAAGAAGTGGATGTGCGCGGTCTGATCAATTCTTCCGACGCATACGAAACCGTGAAGTAAAAACGAACGGCAACTTGCGGGGAAAACTTTTGCAAAGAGTTTCCCCCGTATTTTTATTCTCTGTAAACTTACAGGCGGATGGTTGCGCCGCCCTTGATCTCAACGATCTGCTTATCGTGTTCGATCCAGACGGACTGTGCGGAGGGGTTCTGCACAATGGAACAGTCTGCGCTGGTGATCAGGCGACGGCATGCGGTCACATAATCGTAGATCTCGCCGTTGGTGGCGTACCAGATCCGGTCGTCGTTGGTATATTTTGCGCAGAAGTTTTCGATCAGATCCCAGTTTTTCGCATTGGCGAACTCAAAGGCGTGTCCCCAGATATACAACAGCTGGGTTCCCCAAGGGTTCGCCAGAAACTTTTCCGCACGCTCCATGATATTGCCGTTGTGGTGGCAGGTGGGATGCCATTCCAGAAAATCGGAAGGCACGCACTGGATCCGTTCTTCGGGATGCGTGGTACGGGCGTAAACGATCCCTGCCGAACGTAGAACTTCCTTCACATCCGGCGCACAAGCACCGC
>JAGAPM010000279.1 GCA_017623265.1 Lentisphaeria bacterium
GAACGGATACGGTGCCTCCATGTTCGGCGCTCTCTGACGGTTCACTTCCGGCTGATAAGAGATCTTCTTCACCGAACCGTCCGGCTTGCGAACAGTCAGAACCACATCGCCGACAGTCAGCATAATATCTTTGGCAAAATCACTCCAGGTGGCGTTGATCTTTTTTCCGTTCAGCTCATAGATCACATCTCCGGGGCGGAGTCCGGCATTGTATTCCGGTTTATCCACCTGCACGGTCTTCACCTTGAATTCCTGCACCTTCGGCATGGACTGGGGGAAACCGCAAATCCAGATCACGCAACCCAGCAAAAGCGCAAAAAGAACATTGAAAAACGGTCCGGCAAAAGCGGTCACGATCCGTTTCCACGGGGCGGCTTTCGGCAGTTTATTGCCGTCTTCATCCTCCGCATCTCCGGTGGCATCGATCTGCGGCAGATCCACATAACCGCCAACGGGAATACAGCCAATCCGGTATTCCACGCCGTTGATCTTCTTCGACCAGATCTTTTTGAACCCGATCGAAAATGCGATCACATGCAACCCGCACAACCGTGCCGCAAGAAAATGTCCCAATTCATGCACAAATACGCAAAGACCGAAAAAGATGATCATAAACAACGCCGATCCGATCACGGTCAAAATCTGCTCTATCACGTCCAACATTTTGCTTTCTCCTTATTCTTTTTACAGAGCCGCCGCATACGCACGCGCCCAGTTATCCGCCGCAAAAATCTCATCCAGCGTCGGGTCTTTTCCATTCTGATGGGCAGACATCGTTTTTTCGATGATCGTCCAGATTCCCGGCAGCGCAATGTCTCCCTGACGGAAACGTTCGCCCGCCACATCATTGGCTGCATTCATCACTGCCGCCAGCGTTCCCTGCTCCCGCATTGCTGTCCGGGCGAAGGCAAGCGACGGGAATACACGCTCATCAACCCGTTCAAATGTCAGACATCCGGCTTGCGCCAGATCCAACCGTTTCAAGCCGGTATCGATCCGGTCCGGCAGCGTCAGCGCATACTGGATCGGAAAACACATATCCGGCACGCTCAAAAGCGCCGTCTGGTTTCCATCCCGCCACTCCACAATGGAATGAATGATCGATTGAGGATGCACCTGCACATCGATCCGGTCTTCACTCATTTGAAAAAGATGATGCGCCTCCACCATCTCCAACGCCTTGTTCATCAGCGTTGCCGAGTCCAACGTCACTTTCGGTCCCATGGACCAGGTGGGATGCTTCATGGCATCCGCCCAGGCCACACCGGCGATCTCCGCAGAACTTTTTCCGCGGAACGGTCCGCCGCTCGCCGTCAGGATCAGCTTTTTTACATTATCCGGAGAATGTCCTTCAAGACATTGAAACAGCGCACTGTGTTCGCTGTCAACCGGAAGAATACGCACTTTTTTTTCTGCCGCCAGCTTCATCACGGGATACCCCGCCGCCACCAGCACTTCCTTGCTCGCCAACGCAATGTCACACCCCGCTCCGATCGCAGCAACAACCGGCAGGATCGCCGCATTGCCAACGATCGCAGAAACGACCAGATCCAAATCCAGAGTGGAAAGAAGATCGCACAACGCACCTTCCCCGGCGTAAGCTGTCGTTCCGGCAGGGACCTGCGAACGCAACTGCGGGAGGCAGGTCTCTGCCGCAGTGACAGCATGCGGCACCTTGAATTCTGCTGCGATCGCTGCCAGCTTCGGAATATTCCCCCCGCCTGCAGAGATCAGCACCAGCTCAAAAGCTTCCGGCATGGCACGCAGCACCCGCAAGGTACTGGTCCCGATAGACCCTGTCGCACCCAGCAATGCGATCCGCTTTTTCGTTCCGTTCATCAATCCGCCTTGCTTTCGACCATGAATGTTACCGGACCATCGTTTTCGATGGAGACAAGCATATCAGCGCCGAACTCGCCGGTCGGGACCTCTTTTCCAAGTCTTTCTTTCATCAGCGCCACAAACTTTTCGTACAACGGGATCGCCTGCGCCGGCAGTGCCGCTTCGCTGAAGCCGGGGCGACGCCCTTTCCGGCAATCGCCGTACAGGGTAAACTGGGAAACAACCAGCGCTTCTCCACCGCAATCCAGCAAAGACTTGTTCATCTTTCCCTCATCGTCACAGAAGATCCGCAAGTTTACCAGCTTATCTGCCAGATAGACGGCATCCGCTTCCGTATCGCTGTGCGTCACACCGAAAAGGATCATCAATCCCGGCCCGATCGCTCCCACTGTCTTTCCTTCGATCGAAACAGATGCCCGTTTTACACGCTGGATCAAAGCACGCATGATCTTATCCCTTGACCAGTTTCAAAAATTCCGCACGGGTTTCCGCTTCACGGCGGAAGCTGCCCAGCATGGATGACGTTTCCATCACGGAATTCTGTTTCTGTACGCCGCGCATAAGCATGCAGAGGTGTTGTGCCTCCATCACCACGCCAACGCCTTGAGGGGCAAGGACTTCCTGGATCGCATCTGCGATCTGGCGGCAGAGCCGCTCCTGTACCTGCAGACGCCGTGCAAACATATCCACGATCCGTGCCAGTTTGCTCACGCCCACGATCTTCCCATTGGGAATGTAACCGATATGGCATTTGCCGAAAAACGGCAGAAGATGATGTTCGCACATGCTGTAAAATTCAATGTCACGCACGATCACCATGTCATCCACATCTTCTTCAAAGATCGCACCGTGAACCACTTCATCCAGATTCTGACGGTAGCCTCTGGTCAGAAAATCCCAGCTCCGGTGAACCCGTTCCGGGGTCTTGATCAGCCCTTCACGCTCCGGGTCTTCCCCGATCTTCTGCAGAAGCGAGCGGACTTCATTCTGAATATCGTCCATCACACCTGCTCCATCGCCTGATCAAAGTCTGCAATAATGTCATCAATATTTTCAATGCCGACGGATACCCGGACCATTTCCGGCAGCACGCCTGCCGCAACCAGTTCTTCATCGCTCAACTGACGGTGCGTCATGCTCGCCGGATGCAGCACGCCGGTACGGACATCTGCCACATGGACCACGATCGCCGCCAGCTTCAGGCTGTTCATCACCTTCTCGCTCGCCGCCTTGCCGCCCTTCATGCCGAAGCACAGCACGCCACTGCCGCCTTTGAGATATTTTTTCGCCATTTCGTACTGGTCATCCCCTTTGAGGAACGGATATTTCACCCACGCGACCTTGGGATGATTCTGCAGGTGTTCTGCCAGTTTCAGCGCATTTTCACTGTGACGTTCCATACGCAGGTGCAGCGTTTCCAGACCGACATGGCTCAAGAACGCATTGAACGGCATCATGGGAAAGCCCAGGTCACGCACCCACTGGACACGCAGCTTGACGCTGAAGGGACACGCCGCAAAGTCACGGGTATAGATCAGACCGTGGTAGCTCTTATCCGGTTCTGTGAATTCGGGGAACTTGCCGTTTGCCCAGTTGAATGTGCCTTTTTCGATCACGATCCCGCCCACAGAAAGGGCATGACCATCCGTGTACTTCGTGGTGGAATGAGTCACGATATCCGCACCGAAATCAAACGGTTTGCAGAGGAACGGAGTCGGGAACGTGTTATCCACGATGAACGGCACGCCCAGTTCTTTGGCTGCCTTGCTGAATTCTTCAAAGTTCAGAACCGTCAGCGCCGGATTGGCAATGGTTTCGGCAAAGACTGCACGGGTTTCCGGACGGGCGGCTGCAATAATCTCTTCCGCAGTGGCATCGCTGGAAACAAGGGTCACTTCCACGCCCATTTTTTTGAGGGTGTTGGTGAACAGGGACACCGTACCGCCATAGAGAGCCGCACTTGCGATCACATGCTGACCGCAGGTACAGCAGTTCATGATCGCCATGGTATTGGCTGTCTGTCCGGCGGAAAGCGCCACCGCAGCCACGCCGCCTTCAAGGGCAGCCATCTTCTTTTCAAAGCAGTCGACTGTTGGATTGGCAAGGCGGGTATAGAAAAATCCCGGTGCCTTCAGGTCGAACAGATCCGCTACTTCCTGACTGGTGTTGTATTTGTAAGTGGTACTCTGAACAATGGGAACCACACGGGCTTCGCCGTTCTGCGGTTCATAACCCGCCTGAACAGCAAGCGTTTCGATCTTCCAATTCTTATCCATAATTCAAACTCCTGAATTCAAAAAGACTTATTCACAAACTTCGTCAAGACACCATTTGTTACGAAACAGCGGTTCGCGGTCGATCCACTTGCCGTTGGTGAAGTCGGGGAACGCCACCGGCGCAGAACCGAGGGCAATGGACTGCTCGGAAAGGGCAGTGACCGCCATCCATGCAGCGCAGTCATACACGTCGATCGGGGTCACGGTGCGGTTGCGGACAGCATCAAAGAAAGCGCGGAGTGCCAGCGCATCCATGCCGCCGTGTCCGCCCACCTGATTGTTGCGGAATTCTTTCCAGATCGGGTGGTCATATTCTTCGTGATATTTTTCCTGGGGATCCCATTCGTGGGTGGTGTAGGGGTTGCCGGCAACGTCCAGTTTTTCGTATTTCGGGCTCATCCCTTCCACATAGATGCCCTTGGCATTTTCCAGCCAGATCCCCTTGGTCCCCTGCACACGGCAGTCACGGGAATAGGGACGGGGCAGAGAAATGCCGTGAGTCAGCGTGATGCATTCGCCGTTTGCACACTTGATCACAGTGGTAACAATGTCGCCGATATTGAAATGGCGGGGAGCGCCGCTGGCTTCAGCTGCCAGATCAAAACCTCTGCCCTTGGTGGCTGTGGAGGTAAGACTCAGGAAACGGTTGCCCCGGTTGATACGCAGGATCTTGGAGATGGGACCGAGACCATGGGTCGGGTAAAGGTCGGCGTTACGGAATTTATTGTGCAGTGCCCGTTCGGAGCGGGAGCCGTTCCATGCCATTTCGGAAAGACCGTGTTCATAGCCGCATTCGCAGTAGATCAGTTCACCGAACATGCCTTTGCGGACCATGTTCAGCACCATGAGTTCTTCACGGCCGTAGCAGCAGTTTTCCAGCATCATGCAGGAAACACCGGTGGATTCCGCCGCATGGACCAGATGCCAGAGTTCATCAATGCTGGAGGCTCCGCCCACTTCGATCCCGGCGTACTTTCCGGCATTCATGGCTGCTTCTGCGATCTGGAGGTGAGAGTTCCAGGAGGTGGGCACGAGAACCGCATCCACTTCAGGATCCTGGATCAGCTGACGGTAATCCGTATAGGCTGCCGGCTTGGGGCAGTCATGAGCGGCAATAATGTTCAGGATCTTTTCGATCCGTGCCGGATTAAAGTCACAGACTGCCGTAACGACAACCTCTCCCTTGAGTTCAAACATGGTGGCAAGGAGCGTTTCTGTTCTTGCGCCAAGCCCGATAATACCGATTTTCACTGCATTGCTCATCGTATCTGATTCCTTTCGTATGGAAATTAATTTTTTCGATTCCGTTGTCTTACTTACCGCCGGACTGTTTCAGCCAGGCTTCAACAAACATATCAAGGTCCCCGTCCAGAACGGCAGCGGTGTTCCCCGTTTCCACATCGGTACGCAGGTCTTTCACCATCTGGTACGGCTGCAGCACATAGGAACGGATCTGACTGCCCCAGCCGATCTCCGCTTTGTCTCCGGTGATCTGGGCGGCTTCCCGTTTACGCTTTTCTTCTTCCAGCTCGTACAGGCGCGCTTTCAACATCTTCATCGCCATTTCGCGGTTCTTATGCTGGGAACGTTCCACCTGACACGCCACAACCACGCCGGTCGGGAGGTGGGTGATACGCACCGCACTGTCCGTACGGTTGACGTACTGACCGCCCGCACCGGAAGCACGGTAGGTATCGATCCGCAGGTCTTTTTCATCCACGGCGATATCGATATCTTCTTCCAGTTCGGGGAACGCTTCGGCAGAAGCAAAAGAGGTATGCCGCCGCGCATTGCTGTCAAACGGCGAAATGCGGACCAGACGGTGGATCCCCCGTTCCGCTTTCAGATAACCATAAGCAAACTCACCGGTAACTTTGAGAACGGCACTCTTGATCCCCGCTTCATCACCCGGCTGCATGTCGATGATCTCATCCTTCCAGCCGCGGCGTTCAAACCAGCGGCGGTACATACGCAACAGGATATTTGCCCAGTCACAGGATTCCGTGCCGCCCGCACCGGAATGGATATAGAAATAACAGTTGTTCCGGTCGAATTTGCCGGAGAGGAAACTTACCAGTTCGATCTTGTCCAGATCTTTTTCCAGCACAGCCCAGACACCATCGGCTTCTTCCAGGAACATCTCATCTTCCGCCGCAAGTTCCGCAATGGCAAGAAAGTCATCCGCTTTCCGCTTGACTGCCGCAAAGGGTTCGATCACATTCTTGCAGGCGGAAAGACTCTGCACTGTCGCCTGTGCCGATTCCTTATCATCCCAGAAGTCCGGCTTTGCCATGATACCTTCGATCTCTTTGATTTTGGCTTTGGTCTCATCGATCTTCAAAAAGGAGGAAAGTTCCTCCAGACGCCGCACGACCGCCTGCCCCTTCTGTCTTACTTCTTCAATCGTCATCATAGTTCTAAAATCCTTCGGTTAAATTTCAACATCATAAAATAACCGAAAATGGAAAATTTTCAAGCGTTCTTTTTAAAAGAGATTAAAGAAAATACAAAAAATCCCGACTGCAAACCGCTTAACAGACTTTCCCCGCGCAAAAGCATACAGTTGCATGCCTTCCGCCAACCGGTATCCGACAGCACAAAAAAAGACTCCGTTCCAATCGGAGCGGAGTCTTTCGGAATACCGTTGGGGTATTTTTGCGATGCTTAGCGGGCGTAGTATTCGACGACGCTCAGAGCCTTCACATTCACCGGAATTTCTTCGATCATCGGTTCACGGACGATCGTGATCTTCAGAGCTTCCTTGTCGGTTTCCACATACGGCGGAACCGTGGTGGAGATGCCCTTGGCAATTTCTGCAACTGCCGGGGACTTTTCTGCGTTGATGGAAACGATCTGACCGGGTTTCAGCTTGTAGGAGCCGCGGTCAACGATCTTGCCGTCCACCAGAATGTGGCGGTGGCTGACAAACTGCTTGGCAGCAAAAATAGTGGGAGCGAAACCGGCATGATACACAACTGCATCAAGGCGGAATTCGATTTCCTGCATAAGTCTTTCGTTGGTCTTGCCGTCTTTGCGCTTGGCAGCGAGGAAGGCGTTACGGAGCTGATTTTCAGTAAGCGCATAGTGTGCTTTCAGCTTCTGCTTTTCCTGCATCATTTCTCCGTAGGTGGAGAGTTTTTTGCGCTTGGCGTTCTTGCCCTGCAGACCGGCAGCGTAGGTTCTGGCTTTGCCCTTGACCGTGGGGCAGTTCGGCATGTTCCAGACGCAGTAACCGAGGCGTCTGCACAACTTGTGTTTTGCTTGAGCTTTCTTCATCCCGTAATCCTTTCCGTTGAAAGAGTTTAAGTAATAGACCAAAGGCGTCAAGCTCCGTTACCGGGGGCCTTCAGTCCATATTCGGATCCATCTAATCTACACCATAACATGCTTTTTTTCAAGTCGATTTCCAAATTTTTTCCATTTTTTTCTTCTCCCGATTATACAACAGCTCGCCGTTCAGTTTCCCATCTGTCATTTTCTTGCGTAAATTTTTGATTTTCCCCTTGCGAAAAGAAAATCTCATGCTAAAGTATGTTTTGTGTATTTCATCAACCAAATTTCGGGGTGTCGAGACGGATACAAACGGAAACAAGATCAGAGTCTATTTCATGGGGGCCGGGGCTTTTGCGCCACCGGTACTCCGTGCCATTTGTGCCTGCAGCGAGATCGAACTTGTCGGGACCGCAACTCAGCCGGATAAAGCCGCCGGCAGAAAACGGATCCTGACATCCACCCCACTTGGACAATGGGCAGACGCCAACGGGATCCCCTGCGACCGGGTCGTTTCGGTCAATACGGAGGAATTTCTGGAGGAATTGCGGAAACTGGAGCCGGATCTGGTGGTGGTCGTCTCCTTCGGGCAGATCCTGAAGCAGCCGATCCTGGATGCTCCCCGTTACGGATGCCTCAATGTCCATGCATCCATTCTTCCCCGCTACCGGGGCGCTTCTCCTATCGCATCTGCCATCCTCAACGGCGATGAAGAGACCGGTGTCACTTTCATGCAGATGGAACGGGGACTGGACTCCGGTCCCATGTATGCCATCGACCGGATGCCTATTCCTGCGGGAATCACAACAGAAGCATTGGAAAAACAACTGGCTGAAATGGCGGGCAGACGGATCGCAGAAGTGATCCGGGATATCATCCATGACGCCCGCAAGCCGGTCCCGCAGCCGGAGAACGGCGTGACCATCGCCACAAAAATCCGCAAAGTGGATGGTTCCGTGGACTGGACCGAAGATGCCGCACTCATCGAACGGCGGATCCGGGCATACGCAAAGTGGCCGAACACCCGCTTCTGCTTTGCCGGCAAAGACCGCCCGGTACAGGTCCGGATCACCTCCGCAACAGC
>JAGAPM010000280.1 GCA_017623265.1 Lentisphaeria bacterium
GAGATCTGGAATGAACCGGAATGTACCAACGGGCGGCGGGTGATGTGGACCGGAACGTGGGAACAGTATCTGGAGCTGTATGATGTGACCTCCAAGCTGCTGAAGGCGGAATTTCCGGAGATCAAGATCGGCGGTTATGCGTCGATCGGGTTCTATGCCCTGAAAGAGATGGATCCCGAAAGCACCTGGTGCAATGATTGTCAGAGCTATATTGATTTGTTCCTCCAGTTCATGCAGTACATCAAGGACCACAACTGCCCCATGGACTTCTTCTCCTGGCACTCCTATGATGAACCGAAATATACGGCGCTTTATGCCAACTATGTGGCGGAAAAGCTGAAAGAATACGGCTACGGTCACGCGGAACAGCATCTGAACGAATGGAACTGCGGCCCCCAGAACCGGGATAAGGCGTGTCACGCGGCGGCGACGGCAGGGTTTCTCATTTCCATGCAGAACTCCCCGGTAGATATCGGGATGTTTTACGATGCCCGCTGCGGCACCAGCATTTACGGCGGACTGTTCAACCCCATGACATTGCGTCCGCTGAAGAGCTACTGGGCGTTTCCTGCGTTCAATGAACTGTACCGCCGGAAAGATCAGGTGGAAGCGGAAAGCGATACGGAAGATCTGTACGTTGCGGCAGCCGCCGGTGATCCGGAAGGGGCAGTGCTGATCGTTAACTTCCGGAATGAAACACTGGATCTGGAACTGGATCTGGGCGGAAAAGAGATCACGTCCTGCCGTCTGACCGATGACGCATACGAATACGGACTTTGCAACTTTACGGGCAAATTGAATCCGTACTCCGTGACGCTGCTGACGGTTCGCTGAGCGAAAAAATAATTTGCGGGGAAAGAACTTTTTTGAAAGGACTTTCCCCGCTTGATCTTTTTAAAAATCCACGGGGATCGCGCTGAAGTCGGCGAGGCGGTTTTCATCTTCTGCGTTGTAAAGTTCCCAGATGACTTCCAACCCGGTCAGGCTGTCTTCCGGTGTCGTTTCCGGCGTGGTACCGTTATCGACGCAATCCAGAAAATGGCTCATCTCCTCACGGGTGGGTTTGGAGGGGGACTGCTGCAGATCCATCAGGATATATTCCCGGCAGTCTTCCGCAGTATCGGGGATATGTTCTGCAATATTGCCCCGCAGATAGAGCCGGTTTTCGCTGCGGTTGTATTCCAGCATTCCCTTTTCGCAGTGGGCGTGGAAGGAGTAGCCCAGCTTCGTGCCGCGTGCGCCCCAGGTGCCGAAGTGATAACCCAGTGCACCGTTTTCAAATTCCAGACAGACGTTGCTGGTGCCTTCCCGGTCCATCCACGGGGTACACATTTTTGTGCTGGTATGGGTCCCGCGCACGGGCTTACCCATCATCCAGAGCATCAGGTCGATGTAATGACAGCCGTGACTGAAGAGCTGTCCGCCGCCCAGTGTTTTCCGGTCGTGGATCCACGGGGCGTCCTCTTTGATGGTCAGCTGTTCGGTCCAGATGGAAAGCTGGAAGCACTCGCCGTAAAATTTTTCTTTGATCAGACTGCGCATTTCCCGCACGATGGGATCGAACCGCATACAATATGCCACCATCAGCGTGCGGTTGTTGCGCTTTGCCGCTTCCATCATGGCAAGACATTCCTCTTTCGTGTTTGCCAGCGGCTTTTCGGCAAGAACGTGCTTGCCCGCGTTGAGGCAGTCGATGGTGCAGAAAGCGTGAAGATGGTGGGGCAGACACTGCAATACCACGTCCCCGTACGGCAGGGCATCGTGATAGTCCGTAAAAGCGGGCGGATGGTTCGGCAGAAGATCCGAGACCGCCTGCGCCTTTTCGGGATTGATATCCACCACAGCCGCCACTTCCAGCCGGTCTTCCAGTGATTCAAAGCGGGAAACATGACCTTTCGCCATGCCGCCGCATCCGATGAGAATAAGTTTGTGTTTCATAATCGCCTTCGAATGTTTGTTTTTGATGATTCTTTTCCAATATATCCCGCCGGGACCTTGAAAACAACTTTTTTGTGTGGTATATTTTATGGAAGATGTGGTATAATCTTACGATTTAACAGGTAAAATAATGAGTTCTGTGGAATATTTTGACTGGAAACTGCATGACGCCCACCCCGTTTCCTATCTTTTGCGGTCCTATCCGGAACAGGTGCAGAACCGTCCGCCGGACATGCACAGCGCATTGCATCTGGGGCTTGTGCTGTACGGGGAACGGACCGGGCGCTTCGCCGGAGAAACAGTCCGGAGCATTGCCGGAGAGTTTTACCTGACCGCCCCGTGGGAGCCTCATTCAACGATCAGAACCGGACCGGGGAACCGGCTTCTGCTGTTGAATATTGACCGGGAATCGCTGCAGCGCTCCTTCTTTACCGGCGGCGACCGTCTGGAGCAGTTGATCCTGATGAGCCCCGGCGATCGGATGGAATTTTTGAACCGGAAGCTGCAGGGATCCAGCCTGAAAAACGAACTTATTGAGATGATCTGGCAGCCGGATTCTGCCGAAAAAGAACTGCTGCTGTGGAATCTGGTCCAGAAAATTTTTATTGTGCTGCTGCCGGAGGCGAGAACAGACGGACACCGATCGGGGGATTATCAGCGGCTTCTGCCCGCATTGCAAAGTCTTTCCGGAGAGGTGCTGACGCTGGATGAGGCGGCGCAACGGTGCCGGTAGAGTCCGGGCTACTTTTCCACGATTTTCAAAAAACAGTTCGGTTTGAGCTTCGGGCGATACGAGCGGAATTTCCGTCTGAACGGTGCCGCAGCGGCGATCCGTCAGGGCGCGACCCTGAAAGAAGCGGCGGATCTCTGGGGATTCTGCGACAAAAGTCACCTTGCCAGACTGCTGAAAAAGCGCCGCTGACCGTCAATCGTGGGTGATGTTTTTCACCCATTTGTACCGCTTGTGATGCCAGATCACCC
>JAGAPM010000281.1 GCA_017623265.1 Lentisphaeria bacterium
CGGAGCAATGTAGACCATGGCAAAGCGCAGGGCATCCGCACCGTAGGTGGCAATAACTTCCAGCGGGTCCGGAGAGTTGCCCAGAGATTTGCTCAGCTTTCTGCCGATCTCGTCGCGGATGATGCTGGTGAAATAGACATTCCGGAAGGGCAGCGCACCCTTGAACTCATATCCTGCCATGATCATACGGGCAACCCAGAAGAAGATGATGTCCGGACCGGTCACCAGGTCGTTCGTCGGGTAGAAATATTCCTGTTCTTCCGTCTTTTCCGGCCAACCCATGATGGAGAAGGGCCACAGCCAGGAGCTGAACCAGGTATCCAGCACATCTTCCTCCTGATACCACCCTTCGCCTTCGGGAGCGGTCATACCCACATAGACTTCCCGGTTCTCATCGTTGATATCGCCGCGGTACCAGGCGGGAATACGGTGTCCCCACCAGATCTGACGGCTGATACACCAGTCCTGAATATTTTCCATCCAGTGGAAGTAAGTCTTGGTCCAGCGTTCCGGATAGAACTTGATCGCACCGGAGCGAACCGCTTCGATAGCGGGCTTTGCCAGTTCATCCATTTTGACGAACCACTGGTCACTGAGGAGCGTTTCGATCTCCACACCGCCCCGTTCGGAGAAGCCCACATTGTGTGTAATATCTTCGATCTTTTCCAGCAAACCCTGCGCTTCGATATCGGCAACGCACAGCTTGCGGCATTCGTAACGGTCCAGACCGGCATAACGTTCGCCGCAGACCGCATTCATGGAGCCGTCACGGTTCATCACATTGATGAACGGAAGATCATGACGCTTGCCCACCTGATAGTCGTTGGGGTCGTGAGCGGGAGTGATCTTCACGCAGCCGGTTCCTTTTTCCGGATCGGCGTGTTCATCTTCGATAATGGGGATCTGACGGTCCGTCAACGGCAGATTGACCGTCTTGCCAACAAGATGTTTGTACCGGGGATCATTCACCGGAACCGCAACAGCCGTATCACCGAACAGCGTTTCCGGACGGGTCGTGGCAACAACCAGATAGCCGGAGCCATCTGTCAGCGGATAACGGAAATGCCAGAACTTGCCCTTGACTTCCTTGTAGATCACTTCTTCGTCAGAAAGCGCACTCTGGGCGGCAGGACACCAGTTCACCATGCGTTTGCCGCGGTAGATATAGCCTTTGTTGTACAGCTGAACAAACACCTGTTTGACCGCATCGGAAAGTCCTTCATCCATGGTGAAACGTTCCCGTTCCCAATCGCAGGAAGTGCCCAGTTTGCGAAGCTGCTTGATGATCGTGCCGCCGTACTGCTTTTTCCAGTCCCAGACCCGTTCAATGAATTTTTCACGCCCAAGCGTGCGGCGGTCGATCCCTTCCGTTTCGCGCAGAACTTTATCCACCTTGCTTTCCGTGGCGATCCCGGCGTGGTCCGTGCCGGGGAACCAGCAGACGGATTCGCCCATCATGCGGTGCCAGCGGATCAGGATATCCTGCAGCGTATTGTTCAGCACGTGTCCCATGGTCAGGATACCCGTCACGTTCGGCGGCGGAATCACAATCGAATACGGTTTCTTTTCCGGATCAGGCTTGCCGCGGAACAGCCCGTTCTCCTCCCAGTAAGGATACCATTTGGCTTCGACTTCCGCAGATTCGTATGCTTTCGGCATTTCAGACATGTCAAAATCTCCAGTTTATTATTAGTATTAAACATCAATGCTCCGGTAATATAGCACAGTTTGTGCATTTTTCACGCGCAGAAGAAAATTTTCAGATAAAAAAAAGGGGAACGGCCATTCTTTCCGGTCGTTCCCCGTAAGTCAACCTCAAAATGATTCCTCAGATCTTGAGGTTATTGTAAGCCTCCATAATGGTGGCTTCCGTTTCCTGCCAGCCCAGACATGCATCCGTGAGGGAGAGTCCGGGGATCATTTTGCCGTGGTCGGCATTGATGGGCTGATTACCCTGCTTGATATAGCTTTCCAGCATCACACCGGCAATGGATTGTTCACCCGCATTGATCTGGGAAACCACATCCTTCAGCACTTTCGGCTGATTTTCCGGCTTCTTGGAACTGTTGGCATGGCTGCAGTCGATCACGATCGCAGGAGTCGCCACCTTCTGACGGCGCATCAGTTCTTTGGCAAATGCAATATGTTCGGAAGTATAGTTCGGCGCATGGAGTCCTCCGCGCAGCACAATGTGACTGTATGGATTTCCTTTCGTGCTGAACACGCCCGTTCTGCCGTCATTGATCACACCCAGGAACGAGTGGGAGGCAGAGGCGGCTTTAATGGCATCCACCGCCACTGAAACGGCGCCGTCCGTAGAGTTTTTGAACCCGACCGGCATGGAAAGACCGCTCGCCAGCTGACGGTGGGTCTGGGATTCACTGGTACGGGCTCCAATGGATGCCCAGGTGATCAGATCCGCCACATACTGGGGAATGATCGGTTCCAGGATCTCCGTTGCCGCAGGCATTTCCATTTCTGCCAGCTGGATCAGCAGTTTCCGGGCAAGACGCAGACCTTTTTCAATGTTGAAAGACTGGTCCAGATCCGGGTCATAGATCAAGCCCTTCCACCCGACTGTGGTACGGGGCTTTTCAAAATAAGAACGCATGATCACAAACATCTTATCCTGCACCTTCGCCTGAAGCTGCTTCAAGTGCATAGCATATTCCATGGCAGCAGGAATGCTGTCGATGGAACAGGGACCGCAGATCATCAGGATCCGTTTGTCACGGCGGGCAAGAATATTTTCCGTCGTGGTACGGGCTGCGTAAATATGCTCGGTGATCTCTGTGGTCAGGGGCAGTTCAGCAAGAATTTCACGGGGTGTGGGGAGCGGAAACTCCCGCACAATGTTGATGTTTGAAACTTTTTTCATTTTGTCAGCTCAACTTGGATTTCATCGAACGGGACGGTCTTCTGGGAACCATCCGACATATTTTTGAGAACGGCAACTCCGCTTTCCAGTTCAGTTTCACCGAGGATAAGCACATTTTTCGCTTTCAGCCGGTCTGCTGAA
Source organism: Lentisphaeria bacterium (assembly GCA_017623265.1). GTDB lineage: Bacteria > Verrucomicrobiota > Lentisphaeria > Victivallales > UBA1829 > SIG77. Next base: position 3,020 of record JAGAPM010000281.1, read on the forward strand.
CGCATCTGGGATTTCATACTTTTCGGCTCATATTCCAACGCCACAGAAACACCGGCATTGCGCAGGTCGCCCGCCAGTTTTCCGTTGTATGCAAGCGCTTTATCACCCAGAGAGACAAGGAATACATCCGGCGTTACGCCCGCCGGCGCCATTCTGCCCGCCGCTTCACGGACCATAAGCAGACGTTCCATACCGGCGGCAAAACCAACGCCCTGCACCGGCTTGTTGAAGCCGGGCACGGTCAGCTCATATCTGCCGCCGCCGGCAATCGCATTCTGTCCGCCCAATGCGGTATGAGTCAGCTCAAACACAGTATGCACATAATAGTCCAGACCGCGCACAAGTCTCGGCTCCACCTTGAACGGCACATTCCATGTAGTCAGCATGTCGCAGACACGCTTGAAGTAATCCCGGGAACTTTCGCCGAAGAGGGATGCTGCATCCGGAGCGTTGTCAATATGTTTCCGGCAACATTCCTGTTTGCAGTCCAGAATACGCCACACATTCCGTTCCAGACGGTTGCGGCAATCTTCACACATTTCATCAATATGCGCTGCAAAATGTTCACGCAGAGCAGCTTCTGCCGGACCGCGGTCTTCTTTCACACCACGGGTATTGATCAACAGTTCAAAGCCACCTGCCCCCACTTCGTTCAGATAGTGGGCAAGCATGGCAATGGATTCTGCATCCAGTTCCGGAGAAACTTTTCCCGCGTTTTCCACCCCGATCTGGTGGAACTGGCGGCGCCGTCCGGCGGAGGGCCGTTCACCACGGAACATGGGGCCCATATAGAACACACGCTGTTCCACTCCGTTCATGGCTTCTGTTCCGGAGAGCGCACGCATGACCCCGGCGGTTCCTTCCGGACGCAATGTCAGGCTTCTGCCGCCGCGGTCTTCAAAGGTATACATTTCTTTCTGAACGACTTCCGTCTCATTGCCAAGACCCCGCTGAAACACTTCGGTAAACTCAAAAATGGGAGTACGGATCTCACCGTAGCCATACAGGGAGAATACGCGCCGTGCAGTGTTTTCCAGTTCGAGCCATGCAGTTACTTCATCTGCAAAAATATCGCTTGTTCCCGGAGGCGGGGATGACTTGGACATAATCGGGACCTCTTTCGTTCAGTATCGTTCAATGCCTGTTATTTCTTGAGGGAAAGAACCCGTTTCTTCAGTTCCTTGCCAGCACGGAATTTCACAACCATGCGATCCGGAATGGGAACGGCGATTTCCGGCTTGTGCGGGTTTCTGCCCGTTCTGCCTTTGCGTTCTTTCACTTCAAACACACCAAAATTTCTCAGTTCGATCGTCTTGCCCGCGGCAAGTTCATCTGCAATATAGTCCAAAGATTTCTGGACAACAACCGCAACATCCTGCTGAATCAGACCGGTTTCTGCGGCAATACGTACAACCAAATCACGCTTCGTCATGTTCAAAGTTCCTTTCTTGCTTTTGACTTTGAGGTTTTACTTAATGTCTCTCGTGACCATCCCTATAATATACACGGAATGTGTTGTTTTACAAGGTATTTTTTTCCTTTTTCCAAAGATTTTGTGCTTAATTCTGCGCAACAGCAATGGCGGTATTCACATTCCCGAAGGGCGCACTCACCTGTACCCCCGCCACACGGTCACGGATCGCAGCAATCGCTTCCCGGGCAATTTCGATCCCCACTTTGCGCTGATCTTCCTTCGTGGCAGGTCTGCCCATCCGTTCGATAATAGAATCCGGCACAACCACACCCGGCACTTCCGCCTTCATGAACTCTGCATTCCGCAGGCTGGCAAGAGGCCAGATCCCGGCGATCAGCGGTGTGGTGGCAAGTTCAGGAACGGCATCCATAAAGCGCAGCAGCGGTTCCACATCAAAGACCGGCTGGGTAATGATGAACTGGGCGCCCGCCTGAATTTTTTCACGGGTCCGGCGGATCTCACGCTCCATATCCAATGCGTTGGGATCGGCGCCCGCACCCATGAAGGCTTTCGTTACCGTGCCGATACTTTTCCCTGCCACATCAAGTCCCTGATTCAGCCGTTTCTGCAGCTTCAACATCCCGATCGAATCCAAGTCAAACACGCCCGATGCAAAGGGGTACGCACCCAGTTTCGGCGGATCGCCGGTGATGAAAAGAATATTATTCACATTCAACTGGGCACAGCCAAGCAGTTCCGCCTGCATCCCGATCAGATTCTTATCACGGCAGCACTGGTGCAGGATCGCTTCGATCCCCGCCTGCGCCTGGATCTGATACGCCGTCACCAGCGTAGAAAGTCGGGACGAGGCACGGGGTCCATCCGGAATATTGATGGCGTCAAAGCCCGCATCCCGGCAAATTTTCGCCTTTTCGATGGTCTGTTCCAGCAGGTATCCCTGAGGCGGCACGATCTCCACATTGGTCACCCATTTGCCCGCCATCAGTTTTTCTGCGAAAGTGGAACGTTGCGCAACCGGAAACTCCTCTTGCGGAGCGGCTTCTGTCTTTTCCGTAAAAATATCTTTCTGCGTCAGGGTCTTCGCCATGGGATGAACCCAACGGGCAAGATTGGCAATGTCCTCCGGCGTGGTTCCGCAACAGCCACCGACCCCCTTGACACCCAGCGCCACATAGCGCATGGCATATGTGGCAAAATATTCCGGACTGCACATGGCGATCATACGCCCGTCCACCGTCTTGGGGGAACCGGCATTGGGCTGAGCGATCACCGGATACGGCGAAAGGGAAACGATCTTTTCCACAACAAAAAGCATGGGTTCCGGTCCAACTCCGCAGTTGATCCCGAAGGCGGTCGGCTGGATGGGCGCAGCTTGGAGCAGTTCAAAGATCTCTGCAGCTGATGTACCGTCCGAAAGCAATGCTTTTTCGTCAAATTTACAGCTGAGCATATACGGTTTTTCCAGTTCGAGTGACTGGATCGCATCCAGCATCACGAGAATGTCTTCCTTTGTGGAATAGGACTCAAACAGGATAAAATCGCAGGATTCCCCTGCAAGAACCGCCAGCTGTTCCTGAAGGATCGCAGATTTCTGTTTCAGATTATATTCGATCCCTTGGGGCAGCTCCCCGACAGGTCCGATGTCACCCGCCACCAGCAGATCCGGTCCGGCGGCTTTCCGGGCAAGTGCAACGCCCGCACGATTGATCTCCGCCACTTTGTCACCAAAACCAAACTTGTTCAGTTTGTTAAAGTTGGCACCGTATGTATTCGTGGTGATGATCTCCGCTCCGGCATCCCGGTACGCCACGTGGATCGACCGCACCGCATCTCCGTTGTTCAAGCACAGACTTTCATAAGACGTATTGACAAAAAAGTTTTTCTTGTAAAGTTCCGTCCCCATTGCGCCGTCAAAGACAGCCACCCCGTTTTCCAATCTCGATTTCAGCCGGTTCTCCATGATCTTCTCCTGTTAAAAAATACCAAATATGCTGCATTTATTATACTTGTAAAAACAAATTTTTCAAGCTGGGAAGAAAAAAGTTTCAGAAGGATTTTTTGAAAACAGCGGCGATCTCACAGCCGGATACGGGCGATCTGCACCGTTCCGCCTTCACACCGGACATCCGTCATTACACCGAACCGGGTCACAGATCCGGCAATCACTTCCCGCCCTTCCTCCGCAGGTTTGTGAACATGTCCGCAAAGAGAGTATGCAATCTTCCCCTCCGCCAGCAGCTGACGCACGTTTTCCGCATTGCGCAACCCCCGGCGCCAGGTACATTCCCGGATGGGGAAATGACCGGCAAGGATCAAGGGTGCTTCATCCGTTTTCTCCGCCTCTGCGACCGCAAGTGCTACGCTTTCATCGCTCAAATACCCACAGGAAAGCCACGGCAGAGTGGGACGGGATTCCGGCAGAAGCAACAGACGCACCGCATCGTTTCCGTCCCCGATCCGGACACAGCGGGGCTGATCCACGTTGCTGTTTCCAAGAGCGGAATAGAAGGATTCCATCGCCGCACGGCATGTTTTATTTTTCACATAAACATCATGGTTTCCGGCAGTACAAAAAATCGGGATTTCCGCTTCGATCAGCGGCAGAAAATGAGGCAGCGCCGCCGCAAATTCTGCAGGGTCGGCAGTGCTGACCGCATCGCCGGTAAAAAGAACGGCATCCGGCTTTTCTGCAATGATCCGCCGGACCGCCTGATCCAGCAGCTCCTGTTTGTGCTGAAAACGCCGTTTGAAGTGGCTGTTGCAGTAGCCCAGCACACGCTTATCCAGTCCGCGGGGAAACACGGCTTCTTCGTGGCTGTCGGAAAAGTGGATGATCCGGGTCATTTTTTCTGCAGCGCCTTGATGGACTGATAGTACGCCAGCACGTCCGCAAAATCTGCGTTGTCCGGCTGCAGAGCGACTGCCTCCTGCTGCAGTTGGATCGCCATATCAACATTCCCGCAGAGATAGGCAACTTGCGCCTGTAAAGCGCAATGCAGCCCCACCCGGTTACTGTTGATCGCAAGAATCCATGCGCACTTTTGGACTTCTTTTATCGGCAGCCACGCAAAGGGGGCGTTATCCAACACAAAGGACAACAACCGTGCAGTGCCGCCAAAGCCCCAGTTTTTTCCGGCAGTTTCCGTAAAGGCAGTGCGGAACCCCGCCCGGTCGCCGCTCTGGATGAGGAAGTTGAGCAGTACGATCCGGAGTGTCAGGTCATCAGGGACAGCCTTCACCCGTTCCTGCAGAAACGCCTTCGCCAAGTCGGCGCGATTGCGTCCCTGCAGCACATAAAGTTTCGCCTGAATGGCAATGGTATCGGCTGGATCAAGCGCCAGAATCCCATCTGCCGCACGCAGGATCACTTCCGGCAGTCCCGCCTGAACACCGCTCTGCAGATCGTTGCGGAACTGTTCGATCTTCATCTGGGTCTGACGGCTGTATTTTCCGTTGCGGATCCGTTTCAAAGTACTTTCGATGTCGGTGGGCGCGCCTTTCCACAGAACCGTATCTTCTTTGTCGATGATCACAGCAAAGGGAATGATCACTTCCCCGAACGCATATTCTTTGAACACGGTTTTCTGATCATTCTCGGTCAGAAGAAGGAGATTTCCCGGACGGAACATGCGGAGCGCATCGGCTGCCACATCTTTCGTGTTCCGGGCAACGGCAAGGACAGCAACATTGCCACCGACCAGATCGGGGATGGAGTCTGCCATCTCAAGGATGGTTTGAGTTTGGGGTGTCAGCGCATCGAAAAACAGGATCACCGTGTATTCAGGAGCCGGTACAGGCTTGCCCGACTTCAACAGGACGGCATCTTTTTTCACCAGTTCCGGGCTGAGCAGACTTTCAATTTCCAGCGCAGAAAGAAGCCCTGCCGCAAAAAGGATCAGAACGGTCAACAGTCTTTTCACGATTTTCACGGCAGCCTCCTTCTTTGCTGTTGTTATACGGCGGGAGAACCATCCAGCGCGGGACACGCAATCTCAAAGGCGCGTGCTGCACGGAGCAGGCGTTTCTCCGCCATGGCGGGTGCCATCAACTGGATCCCTACCGGCATTTTGTTTTCGGCATCCAGACCCGCCGGCACACTGATCCCGCAATCGCCGGAAAGGTTCAGCGCAGTCGTGAAGATGTCGGAAAGATACATCTGAAGCGGATCGGATTTTTCCCCGAACTTGAACGCAGGCACCGGGCTGACCGGCGTCAGGATCAGATCGCACTTTTTGTACGCTTCCACAAAGTCGTTGCGCAGAAGAGTACGCACTTTCTGCGCTTTCAGGTAGTAGGCATCGTAGTACCCGCTGCTCAGCACATAAGTACCAAGCATGATACGGCGGGCAACTTCCATACCGAAGCCTTCGCCGCGGGACATGAAGTAAGTGTCATCGATGCTCTTGGCTTCCGGGCTGCGGTAGCCGTAACGGATCCCGTCGAAACGGGCAAGGTTTGCGCTGGCTTCCGCCGGCGCTACAATGTAATAGCACGCCATGGAATATTTGGTGTGCGGCAGGGAAACAGACACAAATTCCGCTCCCAGATCCGTAAAGATCTTCTTCGCCTGTTCAAAAACAGCGGTCACGCCCGGAGCAACACCATCTATGTTCAGGTATTCTTCCGGCAGACCGATCTTCACGCCATCCAGACGGGGCAGTTTTTCAAACTCCACCAGATCTGCGGCAAAGTTTTCCTTTTCCTGCGGCAGGCTGGTGCAGTCCATCGGATCTTCCCCGGCAATCACATCCAGCATGGCGGCGGCATCGTAAACCGTTTTGGAAATGGGACCGATCTGGTCCAGAGACGAAGCAAACGCCACCAGACCGGAACGGGATACACGCCCGTAAGTCGGCTTCAGCCCCACAACACCGCAGAAGGACGCAGGCTGCCGGATGGATCCGCCCGTATCCGAACCGAGTGCGATCACGCTTTCATTCGCCGCAACGACCGCAGCAGAACCGCCGGAACTGCCGCCGGGAACCCGTTCCGTATCCCACGGATTTTTCGTTTTCAGGTATGCGCTGTTTTCGCAGGAGGAGCCCATGGCAAATTCGTC